>JASLPR010000055.1 GCA_030744875.1 Chloroflexota bacterium | reverse complement strand
CCGGATCGTCTGCGCCGGCAGCCACCGGGTATTCGCGCTGGACGACGCGGTCTGCGCCGGTTTGATCGCCGGGCGGCTGGTGGCGATGGGGGCGGTGGCCGAGGATTCGGCGCTGGCGGCGACGGCGCTGGCCGAGCGCTTCGACGATGTGCCGGCGATGCTGCGCATCTCCGACAGCGGCCGGCGTTTGATGGCCATCGGGCTGGAGGCCGACCTGGACTTCTGCGCGCAGATCGACCGTACGGAGCGCGTCCCGACCCTGGCGCGCGGGGCGATCGACGAAGACCACCGCCTGCTGCCGATCTAGCCGCCGGGCCTATCCGTCGTAGCGGACCCCGGCGTCCGCACAGACCGCCCGAGTCACCTGCCGCGCGATCCGCACGTTGTAGTTCACACCACGATCTTCGGGGTAAATCTGCGAGGTGTTGCAGACGTAGAAGCCAAGCGTCCCGGTGCGAAACGGCGGGATGCGCCGCTGGTAGCCGGTGGTGATGACCGGCTGCGCAACCGGGTCGCGGGTGACCCAGCGGGCGGTCACCGCGTCGGGCGCAAAGCCGGGCAGGATGCGCTGGATGTGCGGGGCGTACTCGGCGAGGAGGTCGTCGTCGGACAGCCCGAACAGCCGGTCGTCAGGCCGTGTGTAGTTGCTGACATACAGCAGGCGCGCCCCGCCATAGCGCTCCGGCGGGATGAAATTGGTGTGCTCGATCAGCCCCGCGAAGGGCACGTCGTCGTCGCCGATGTTGGTCCAGTAGCGGTCGCCGGCCGGCCGGTTGAGATGCAGCAGCATCACCAGCGCCGCGCGGTAGTCGATGGCCCCGTAGGCGTCGCTGAGCGCGCCCGGCCCCAGCAGCCGCCGCAGGATCGGCAGCCCGACCGTACCGATGACACGATCGTAGGCGCGCTCCGTGCCCGCCACCCGCACGCCGGTCACCCGCCCCCCCGTTTGCGCGATCGCCTCGACCGGCGTGCCGGTCAGAATTTTCCCTCCCAGCTCGCCCAACTTCGCCGCCAGCGCCCGGCTGATCCCGTCGAAACTGCCCTTGATATAACCCAGTTCCTCACGCAGCCCGCCGCGGCTGCGGGACTGGATGCGCACGTGCACCCGGCCCCAGAACCAGGCCATCGAGATTTCGTCCCATTGCTCGCCGAACTTGGCCCGCAGCAACGGCCGCCAGATGGTGTCAAAGGCGCGCTGTCCGGTCATCCGCGGCAGATAGTCGCTGGCACGCAGATCCTCGAAGAGGGTGTAATCCTTGACCCTCTGCAGGCGCATGGTGGCGATGCCCATCCGCAGCCTTGACAGCAGCGGCAGCGGGGAGAACTTCAGCAGGTCGATGGGGGTCATGAAGTTGTACAACCGCCCCCCGGAGAAGAAGCCCATGGTCGGCGCACGCCACTCCAGCGAGCCGCCGATGCCGAGTTCATGGAGCAGACCGATGATGTCGGCATCGCCGCGAAAGAGGTGGTGGTAGTACTGTTCGACGGCCTCGCCGTTGACCCGCACGACGCCGAGTTCGCCGCCGATCTCGGGGGCCGCCTCGTACACATCCACGGCCAGCCCGCGCCGGGCCAGTTCGTAGCCAACGGTGAGGCCGGTGATCCCGGCGCCGATAATGGCGACCCGGTCCTGTGGTGCTTCGCTCATGGTGATTTCAGGTTACCTCGCTGGGTTCTGAACTCTAGAACGCTAGGCGCCGGTGGCCTCGTTATGAGCGCGAAACCCGCCTCGCAGCAGCAGCAATCCGCCAATGACGCTGGGCGGCACGATGATGAGCAGGTGGGCAGCCACCGCGAAGGCCACCGCCACCTCAGCCGACACCGCAAAACCGAGCAGGGTCTCTTTGGCGAAGTACTCGAACGGGCCCAGGTTGGCCGGCCCCGCCGGGATTACCCCGGCCAGGTTCGACAGCGACGAAACCAGTGTCGCCATCCACATCCCGCCGGTCTTGATGTCCATCGCCCACATGACCAGAAAATAGACCGAGGCCTCAAAGGTCCACGACGCGATCGACAGCAACAGCACCCGGGCCACCGCCCCGGCGGAGGCGACGTTGGCGAATCCGGCCAGGAAGCCGGCGCCCACCTCGACGACGCGGTTCGGCAGGCGGGCCTGCCAGGGCTGCCAGAGTCGTTTGAGCCAGGCGGGCGGAGCGACGGCGCGGGCGGCGATGGTGTAGGTGACCGCCAGCCCGCCGACCGCCCCAATTCCGGCCAGCCCGAACGCCCCGGCCCAGGGGTTCTCCCAGCCCGAAGCGATGGCCGCCACGCCGAGCAGGAGCAGCAGGGTGAGCACGTCGAAGAGCCGCTCGACCACGATCGTGCCCAGCGACCCGGCCCGCGGGATCCCGGCGTCGCGGTGCAGGATGATGACCCGCACGATCTCGCCGAGCCGGGCCGGTAGAGCGTTATTGGCCAGGTAGCCGATGGTCAGCGCCGAAAAGGACTGGGGCAGCGTCGTTGCGCCGAGCGGATTCAGCAAGATACGCCAGCGGACCGCCCGCAGCCAGATCCCGAACATCAGCACCGCCGCGGCCAGGCCGATCAGCCGCGGGTCGGCCCCTCGGATCAGGCGCACGGCCTCTCCAAGATCCGCCCCGCGCAGCGCCAGCCACAGGAATAGGACGCTGATCGGCAGCCCGACCGCCGACCGGATCAGCGTTCGGCGTCTCATCTGGTCAGGGCGCCGCCGGAGCGACCGGCGCGAGCGCCGTGAACCGACCCAGCGGCCCGCTCTGCAACAGGTCGCGATGCACGTACATCACGAAGTTCGATGAGCCCATCTCGTCGGGCGGTTCGTGCTGGAAGTAGAACTCGCCCAGCTTCGCCAGGTTGCCGTCGCTGAACAGATCCAGCATCGTGGCCCAGCGCCATTCCTTGTACACGCCCTCGGGGAACCACTCGCGCAGCTTCATTTCGATGCCGACGTAGTCGACCAGTTGGTAGCCGATCTCGCGCGCCGCCACGTCGCTGGCCAGGATGATTTGTTGATGGGGCGGCTCGGTCATGTTTGGAGCGTAGTAGGCAGCGGTGTAGTCGCGCAGGTACCAGGCGTAGGGCCAGTGAGTCTCGGCGTGCAGGAAGATCGGGATGCCCAGGCCTTCGCCGGTGCGCCGCCCGGCCTCTTCGATGACTTCCATGGTTTCCAGGACGTCACGGGAGGTCTGGGTGTAGATGACGAAGTCTTTGGGCACGTCGCCGCGCAGGAAGGTGACCGGGACCGAAACCCGCGCCGTCCAGCCCAGCAGCACCACCACGACCACCGCCAGCACCACCCGACCGGCCACGCCGCGAATCCGCTCGAACCGGTCCCCGACGTACCAGGCCGCCAGCAGCGTCAGCGGCAGTGTCGGGTGCAGCGACAGCCAGGCGGCCTTCTCGCCGGCGACCGAGTAGATGAAGAAACTCAGCACCGTCCAGTACACCAGCAGCAGCGGGAATAGCCGCGGCCGCAACAGCGCCTGCACGATCCCGGCCAGCCCCAGCAGGACCGCGAAGATCTCGTACGCGGCGACGAAGATGAAGTAGAAGAACCAGGGCTGGTTGACCCGCTGCGAGCTATGGATGTCGGCCCAAACGGTGAACGACTTGATGATCCCCTCGCGGAATCCGGGCAGGTAAGTCAGGAACGAGGTCATGAAGAGGAAGATGATGCCGACGAAGAGGAGCAGGGCGTAGGCCACCCCTTCGGGATCGCGGCCGAGCGCCGCGAAGGCCGCGCCGACCTTGCGGCGGGTCTCGCCGGCCGGCCCTTCGGCGGGACTCGTCTGCCAGGCCCAGAGGCCCAGCAACGCCAAGAAGCTGACGAAGATGAACCCGGTGATGTAGACGTTTTCCTTGGTGACGAAGGTCAGCCCCAGAGACGCCCCGACCAGCAGCACCCAGCGCCGGCGCGGCTCGTCGAAGAACCTGAGCAGCGCGCCGAAGAGCAGCACCGTCCAGAAGGCGACGTAGATGTCGTTGCGGGCGAACCGCGAGAAGTACATGAAGCCGGTGGAGAGAGTGATGGCGGTCATCGCCAGCCAGGTTCCGTGGCGGCCCAGGTGCTCGCGGTAGAGCCAGGGCAGGGCTAGGACGGTGCCGATGCCGAGCAGCGCCGGCACGATCCGCCCGGCGAAGTCGCCGTCGCCGAAGACGCGGAACACGGCAGCGGTGGCGTAGTACTGGAACGGACCGTGGTAGACGGGGTCGTAGCGGTAGCCGGCCCCGCGCATGATGTCCCAGGAGTTCTTGGCGTGGATGCTCTCGTCGTGGTGGTAGGCGCGCAGATCCAGCCCGGGCAGCCGGGTGGCGAGCAGCGCCAGCACGATCGCCGCGTAGAGCAGCATCTCCCAGCGAGCCCGCTCGAGCACCCGACCGCCGGGCAGGCGGACGCGGACCGGTTGGCTCCAGTACCCAGGCACGGGGTTCGCGCCGGCCACGGCTAGTTCGCCGGGGTGCTGAGCGGCACCCCGAATACGGCCACGGCCCCACGCACCTCGAACAGCAGCGGGAAGGCGCTGAAGCGGCTCGCCACGCCGGGCCCGTATTTCTCCATTTCCATCCGTCCCACGTAGACGTAGCGCACGTCGTATTTGTGGAGCAGTTCAAGGGTCTCCGCCATGCCGCGCCCCTGGTAGATCGCATCCACGTCGAGGATGCGCGGGTCAACCTCGAGCCGGTCGCCGCGCCAGAGGCCCTCATGCTGATCCCAGCCGATGACGGTGGGGATGCCGGTCCAGGCAGAGATGTGGGCGAAGTCGGAATAGGCGGTCCCGGAGGCCTCCAGCACGACGGTGCCATCCGGGGCGTTGGCGCTCAGCCACTCGGCAGCCTCAACCTCGGCGGGCCAGATGCGGCGGGCGTAGTCCAGGCCGTCCAGGGTGGCGTACGCGTTCCCCTTCATCCGCTCGCGGCCGGCGGCGACCGGGTAGATCATCGCCACGAAAAATAGTGTAATCACGACGGCGGTGAAGCCGGCCGTCCAGGCACCGGCGCCGCCTTCCTCCCAGGGGCCTTTAATGGAGGCCTGCAGCGCCACCGCCGCCACCAGCGTGACCGTGATCAGCCGCCAAGGCAACGGCTGCCCACCAAACAGCAGCAGCACCGCCAGGATCACCGCCATGCCGCCGATGAACATCAACTCCGACCCCAGCGGCGAGCTCGGGTGGCCGCGGGGCCATTCGTGTTTGCGCCAGACCCCACGCGCCCAGCCGCGTCGCAACAACAGGAAAGTCGCCGGCGCTGAGGCCACGGCCAGCAGCGGCCAGGCCTGGAAATAGATCTTGAAGACGGTGTTCATGCGCTCGTAGGGCGGGCCGAAGAAGTCGTCCACGAAGACCGCCTCGGGCACCGCCGCCAGACCGAACCCGGCGAAGAACAGGAACGGCAGCGCCAGCCGCCCCGGCTGCCCGGCGCCCGAGCGGCGCACGCCGACGAAGCCCATCGTGGCGGCGATCAGCAGGCACATCACCAGCACCGCGGCCGGCACGTCGCTGAGCCACAGGATCACCGTCACCGCGACCACCACCAGCAGCATCCAGCGGTCGGCGCGCCGGCCGCGCCCCAATCGGTACGCCGCAAGGCCCAGCGCGGCGACGATCCAGAGGCCGAAGATCACCACGAACGGCCCTACTGCCGAGCGCACCTCGACCCGCCCGAGTTGGCTGATGAACGGCTCGAAATGGCGGTGGTATGGCAGGTAGAGCAGGAGCGACAGCGCGATGACCGCCGCGATGTGAATCACCAGGTCGACCCAGCGCTCGCGGTCGCCGAAGAAGACCAGCCCGGCCGCCCCGGCGAGTCCGATCAGAACCGCGAAGCTCGGGTAGTCCCACGGATTCATGACGTTCAGGGCGCCGAGCAGGATGGCGGCACCGATGGCCGGCGGAATCGTGTTGCGGTAGGCGAACTCGGGCTGCGCCCAGGCCAGCAGCCAGGCCAGCGCCAGGGCCGCCGCCAGCAAGGTGAACGGCAGCGCCATCACATGCGGGTGCAGGTCGCCGAGGATGAACGAAAACGCCGGGAACTCGTTGATGGTGTAGTCCTGCAACTCGCCGCCGTCGTCGGTGCGTTGCAGAACCCGGCTGGCGTTCCAGCCGATGCCGCGCCAGAAATCCTGGTTGCGCAAATCGGGCTCGGTGATGAGGCGATAGGCGGTGAGGTTGCCGGCCACTAGGGTGAAGACCGCGGCCAGGACGCCGGCGAAGTTGCGGGCGAGGGACCCGGCCTGCGCCCGCGCCAGCCCCAGCAGGTCGCCACCGAGCGAATAGGCCACCAGCGCGACGAGACCAAAAATGCTGGTGACCGCCAGGTTGAAGGCCACCGCCGGGGCGGTGCCGGCCAGGTTCCCCAGCGCCCCGTAGATGAAGTAGCCGAAGTAGTAGTAGTTGACCGGCAGACCGGCCATCCAGGGGTCGGCCGGGGGGAAGGTGGGGCTGCGCATAACCGTGCTGAGCATGGCGAATTCCATCGGCTTCTCGGTGCCGGCGATGTCCGGGTTGCGCGCCCGGTACAGGGCAAAGAGGATGAACGCCGCCGCGAAGACGGCTTCCCCGGCCAGCACCTGCCAGCGGCGCTCGCGCAGGCCTGCCCGCAGGGCTGGCAGCCGGCGTTGGGCCTCCAGCGCGGCCAGCACGCCGATGCCCAGTACCGCCAGCAGGTAGGTCCGCCCGTTGGTGACCAGCCCGGTGTACAACGGCAGCCAGGCGGCGAAACTGAACAGCAATAACCCCAGCGGCTTCGCCAGCAGGTAACCCCGCGAGGGCAGCCGCGCGAACAGGACGTGGGCCACCGGCAACCCCACTCCGGTCATCGCGAGCAGGATCAGCAGCCAGAGGATCGGCTCGGCTATCGGTGGTTCCTTTCGTTCGGCCCTTCAGGCCGCGACGAACGCCACGCCCGGCCGGGGGCCAGTTTAAGCGCCGTCGAACGCTACCCGATAGATTCGCACCGCCGCATTCTCATAGATCACCTCAAGCCCCCGCCCCACCAGGTCGTCGAACTTGGCCAGTCCGCCGCCCGGGTAATAAGCCCTTTCCAATTCGCCGACGTAGACCAGGTCTACGTCATAGCGCTCCAGGACGGCCCGAAACTCGTCCTCGCTGCGGGTGTTGTAGGCCAGTTCGATGTCGCGGCGGCGGGTGTCGACGGCATGGTCATAGGGCCAGCGCTGCTGCTTCTCGTGCCAGTCCCAGCCGAGCACGGTGGGCAACCCGGTGTTGATCGAGACCCGCGAGCCCCAGCGGTAGATGTCCACGCTGGCCTCCAGCACCGTCGGCCGTCCGGGGATGTTGGCCATGATCCAGCGGAAGGCGTCGCGATCGTGGCGCAGTTCGATCTCCACGCCGCGGTCGGGGAAACTGCCCTCTTCCATGTAGGCGAACCCGTCCAGGGTGGCCTCGGTGTGAGCGATCCGCAGGTCGATCTTCACCGGGGTCGCGCCGAGCGGATACAGCGCCGCGCCGAAGATGCCGATGGCGATGGCCGCCAGCAGCGCCCCGCCGGTGATACTGAACCAGCCGCCCCAGCGCCGCCGCACCGCTCCCACCAGCTGCGGCAGGGCCACGGCGCTGGCCAACGACAGCAGCACCCAGGCCTGGAAGTAGGTCTTGAAGACGGTGTTCAGGCGGCCGATATCGCCTTCCAGCGTCACCCATTCGGGCAGGGTCGTCAGCAGTAGCGCCCCGGCCAGCAGCGCCATCGGCACGAAGCGCAGCGGATGGTCGCGGTTCTTCAGCGCCGCCGCCACCGCCAGCGCGATCGCCACCGGCTGGAAGGCCCGGGTGGACCAGGCGAGGTCGCCGATCAGGGCGTAGAACAAGATGACCGCCGGCAGGATCACCAGCCAGGGCACCGGCGGCACCCGGCCGCCGCCGATCAGCCAGAGCACCGGCACGCCGAGGCCGGCGGCAATCAGCGCCCCTTGCACGCCCGGGGTGGACCAGGCCTGCCCGCCGGCCGCGCCGATGACCAGCACCGCCAGCGCCAACGCCGGGAAGGCCAGCACCCAGCGCGCCGGTAGCCGTCGCCAGCGCCCCAGCGTTCCGGCGAGCCTCACATAGCGCAGCAGCCGCACCGGGCTCACAAGCGCGACGCGCAATCCGGCGGAATACCAGCCGCGTACCCGCCGGGGCGCGAAACTCAATCCGGCGAAGCTGAACAGGATCAGGAAGAACATGCCGAAGAGCAGCAGGTAGCGATTCAGCGGGGTGGTGCCCGGAGTGGGTTCGGTGCCGCTGAAGAACACCTCGAAGTTTTCGTGGAAGGGCGCGAACAGCAGCAGGCTGACCACCATCAATGCCCCGGCGGCGACCGCCGGCCAGAGCAACAGCGACCAGCTCAGCCGGCCGCTGCCGCGCCAGATCGAGTACATCAGTCCGAACGCCGCCAGGATCAGGTAGGTCGGGAAGTCCCAGGGGTTCACCACCCGGTGCACGCCGAGGGTCACGGCGATCAGCAGCAGCGGCGCCATCCGCCCACCGCCGAGCCAGCCAGCGGTCCGGCCATCGGTCCTTGTGGCCCCCGGCGCGAGCACCAGCGCCACGACCCCCAGCAGCGTCACCAGCGTGAAGGCCAGGTCCAGCAGGTGCGGGTGTAGGTCGCCGTAGAGGAACGTGAAGTAAGGGAACTCGTTGACGGTGTGTTCGATGACCCGGGTGGGGCGCCAAAAATCGAAGTCGGCGGCGAAGCTGCCGCCCAGCAGCGTGCCGGGCACCTGCGCCAACGCCGCCAGCCCGGTGGCATCGCCGCCGGCCCGCTGACCAGCGATCTGGAATAGCTGCACCAGCGAGTCCAGGTTGCCCAGGAGCAGCGTCAGCGCCACCGCCAGCAGGCCAACCCCGACGGCTCCCCGCCAGCCCCACCCCACACCGCGCCAGAGGTTGAATCCGAAGGAATAGACGGTCCCCGCCGCCAGCGCGAACATCGCCGGCAGCCCCAGGTTGTAGGCCACCTCGGCGGGGATGCCGAGCAGCCGCGCCGGGCCGGCCGTGTAGAGCTGCCCGAAATAGTAGTAGTTGATGTAGCCGCCGGCCCACCAGGGATCGTAGGGCGGGAAGTAGTCGGTGCGCAGCATGGCGTTCAGGTGCGCGAAGTCCATCGGCTTTTCGCCGCCGAAGGTGGTGTGCCAGAGGTCGGGGTTGGCCATGCGGATGGAAAGCAGGAACAGGAACGCCCCCAGGAACACGGCCTCGCCGATGGCCATGGCCGGCCAGGCGCCCTTGATGGTCCGCCAGAGCCGCCGGCGGGTGAGCCAGCCGACGGCCACGCCGAGGGCCACCAGCGTCAGCAGCCCGCCCAGCAGCGGCCCGCGGCCGAACGGCGTCCAGCGCAGGCTGGCCAGCAGCCAGCCCGGGTACACCACCAGCAGCAGGCCCAGCGGGCGGGCGGCGAAGTAGCCGCCGTCGGGCAGCCGCCCCAGCGCCAGCGCCACCAGCGGCCACGCCGCCAGCCCGGCCAGCAGCACCAGCGCGTACCAAGCGACCGCCGGGAAGCCGGCGAAGGTGGAGTTACCGAAAAGCTGCTCGGGCAGCGCGCCGGTCGTGGGCAGGTTTTCGCGGTCGGCCGCGCTCAGCAGCAGCTCCGGCGGGGCCGCATCGCGCGGCAGCAACCGGATGGCGCCGCTGATGTCGACCTCGTTGAGAATCGTCCGCGCGGTATTTGCGTCGAACTCGGCCGTCTTCTGGAATATCCGCACGCGCGGGTGGTCGTAGACGGTGAACGCCTCCTCGGCGCTGTCGTCCACGAACTCGAATCCGGCCAACGAGGGGCGGCTGGTGAATTCGGCGATCTCGGCAAAGCCCAGCTCGCCGGAGAACAGCGCTTCGTAGTAGCGGATGGTCATCGGGAAACGCCGCGGCATGCGCGGGATGCTGTCGCTGAGCCGGTTGCTGCTGAGGATGATGTACTCGGCACGGGTGACGATATCGAGCACCCGTTCGCGTTTCTGCGGAGTGTCGTCGTCGTACAGCGGCAGTTGCAGCAACTCATAGCGCCCGGCGCCGCCGAACCCGGGCAGGGCCAGGGGCAGCGCGTCGTCCCAGTGCTCGGTGGCCACGGGGGTGCCGTCGGGGATCGTGTTGTGAATCCATTCGCTGGCCGCCAGCCGGCTCACCGGCCGTGAGTAGATGCCGGTGAACGCCAGCGCCCACAGCGCCGTGCCGCCAATCACGACGGCGAACAGCGCCACCCGCAGTGCCCGCGCGCGGCCCGAGCGCCCCCAGCCGTCCCAGGCCTTAAGCAGCAGCCAGGCCGCCAGCAGCGCCAGCATCGGGTACGTGGGCTGGTAGTAGCGCATGGTTTTCAGGACGAGCCCGCCGAAATAAGCGAAGTTGAGCAGCACCCAGACCACCGGCAGGAACAGCGCCCAGTCGCGCCGCCGCCACAGCCGCCAGGAAGCCCCGGCCAGCGCCAGCACGCCGGTCACCCCCAGCGCCGGGCCGAGCCCCCAGAGCACGATGTTCTTCAGCGGGAAGAGGTAGGGCGTGGTGCCGGCCCATTGGATGCCGGGCGGCCAGTCATAGGTGCCCTCCTGGATCTGGCGCTGCTGGTTGATGGCGTCGAGGAACTCGCGCGCAAGCTGAAAGTCGAACAGGTTGGACCCGGTGAAGGCGTAGGGCTGGGCGATGCGGAATGTGAACGCCGCCACCAATCCCGCCGCCAGCAGCCCCGCCAGCAGCAGCGTCCAGGCCGGCCGGGCGGCGGAGTCGCGGTCGCGGATGTAGCTGGCGACCACGTAGATCGCAACCAGCGGCAGGATCAGCCCGCTGCTGAGCTTGCTGGCCAGCGCCAGGCCGACGACCAAGCCGAGCCCGGCGAACAGGTACCAGTACTGCTCGCGGTACACGCGCAACATGAAATAGAGCGCGGCGGTCACGAAGAAGGTCGAGAAGGTGTCCACCGCGAAGAAGTGGGATAGCTGGATGCTGAGCACGCTGAGCGCCGCCAGCAACGCCGCCAGCAGCGCCACCCGCCGGTCGAACAACCGCCGGGTGAGCAGGAACAGCATCAGCACGGTGCCGACATCGAACACCGCCGAGACCGCCCGCCCGACCAGGTTAATGGTGTCGTAGGTGGTGTAGCCGGTGATTTCAGCCAGCGCCTTGACCAGGAACAACGGGAACGTGCCGTAGACGAAGAATGAGATGTCCGGCTGGCCATACGGATTCAGCGGCGACTGCGATGGATCGAAGTATTCGGCGATCGAGCCGGGCCATTGGATCGAGGTTTCGACGATGGTCAGGAAGCGCTCATCGGGGTGCAGGTGGTGGCCGTCGTCCCAGTTGAGCCCGAACACCCGCAGGCCCAGCGCCAGCAGCGCGATGGCGGCCAGCGCGAGCCCGGTCCATGAGAAGCGCCTTCGCGAACGCCGCGCCGGTACCGCGGGCCCCACCGCAACCGGCGGCGTGGCCGGCTCCGGCGGGCGATCCATGGCGCTAGCGGCCCAGCGTTTCGGGTGCGATCAGCAGCCCGGCCGGGCCCGCGCCCCAGTCGACCGGCACGCGGGCAACGAGCGGCAGGCCGTTCCAGGCGGCGTCGGGCACCGGGATGATGACGAAGCCGTGCTCGCGGCCGAACTCAAAGGCACGCCGCGTCAACTCGACATCCCGCTGGCAGTAGCGGACGACGTAGTCGCGATCCTCGGACTTGCCGCCGCGCCACATGCGCACGGCGTCGGTGGGGTCGTCGAGGAGCTTGGTCTCGCCCAGCAGGGTCTCGGCCAGGTTGCCGAGGGAGACGCAATTGGGGCGGCCGGCCGCCGCCGAGATGTCCTCCAGCAGGTCCACGGTGAGGTCATCCAGCGCCGCTGCATCGCCGTACTTTTCGAGCACCCGGTTGTCGAAACGCCGCGAGTTGAACCCGACCACACAGTCGTAACCGGACAGGTAATCGATGAGTTCGAGGGCGTCGGCCTCGACCCAGGTACGGGTAACGCCCAGGTGGTCCTGGCTGACGGCGACCGCGAGCCCGAAGCCGGCCGGGTTCGACCAGCGGCCCGGCACTTCCCAGCTGAAACGCAATGTCTCCACGTCCCAGACGACGTAGGTCTGGCAATCGATCAAGCGATCCCCCGGGGGCGGCCGGGCCGTGCGCCGGATACGCGGCGGCTCAGCACACAGGATTGGGTGTACAAACGGTTACAGATCATTCCAATCCAACCAAATCATACTGATCCCCGAGCCCAAGGGTAATTACGGGAACGCTGCGGACCGCGAGCGTAGCGCCCCATGGAGTCAGGCACCCGGATGAAAGCGCAACTCATCAATCCGTTCATCACCGCCGCCAACGAGGTTCTCGCCAAGGAAGCCAGCGTCAAAGTCGAGCGCAACGGGCCCCTGAAGATGACCACCGACGGGGTGAACCCGCAAGATGTCACCGCACTGATCGGGGTGACCGGCAAGATCAAGGGTGTTGTGCTGTACTCCATGTCCCACGATATGGCGGTCGGCGTCTTTGGCGCGATGATGGGCGAGGCGGTCACCGAACTTGACGACTTGGGCCGCAGCGCCATCGGCGAGCTGGGCAACATGATTACCGGCTAGGCCGTCATTCTCCTGGAAGAGACCGGCTACACCTGCGACCTCTCGCCACCCACGATCATCGAAGGCAGCGGCATCCATATCTCCTCCATCACGATGCCCACCGTGGCACTGCCCCTAAAGACCGAGCTGGGCAAGATGCAGATCAACGTCGGGCTCGCCGAGGACTAGCCGCCCCACCCGACGCCACCCCGCACTACGAATCTTTTGACCCTCTTTGCGACGCCGTGGTAATTTTCTCGGGATGAAGGGGGGTGATGCCCAATGTCTGAACCTACAGACAGTATGTCCGGGGCATCCTTCCTGGGGGTGAACAGCCTCTAGAGAAGGTTCCCTCTGCGAATGGGGAGGGTGATACCGCCGGACATACTGTCCAAAGCTCAGGGCCCGCTTCGGCTACGCCGGGGCGGGCCCTGGCGCTTTCCGCCTAGGGCACCCGCCGGGTCTCGACGCCGTAGTCGCCGTCCAGCCCGTAGACCTCTCGGATGATTCCGTGGGCGGCGGCGCGGCCGGTGGCGTCTTCTGGAGTTGATCACTCAGACCGGGCCGGGTTAGCGCCGCAGCGGCCCGCCGACCCGCGACAGTACATGCCGCACGGCCCGGGTGTCGGCGACACTCATGTCGTCGGAGCGAATCTCGAGCTTCATCCCCGCGTGGCGTCGGAAGCGCAGCGAAACCGACCCCTCGGTCACCCCTGACAACAGCAGGCCGCCACCCTCGCGCAGGTTCTGCAGGGCTTCGCGGATCTGCTTGAGCTGGGGGCCGTGCTCCAACGGCCGCCCGCACTGCACACAGGCGATGAAGCCGCGCGCCGCCGAGGGCTGGCAGGCCGGGCACTCGTCGCGCTGGCGGAGCTCGATTTGCCGTTGCCGGCGGGCACGGCTGCGCCGCACCTCGGTGGTGAAGCTCTTCAGCAGCCGGATCGTCGACGGCAGCAGGTAGAACACCGCCAGCATGCCCAGCCCGCCGACCAGTATCCGCACGGCGCTGCGCAGGCAGTCGTCGTAGAGTTCTTGCGGCGGCAGCGCCGAGATGGTCCCGGCGCGCACCGCTGCTTCGCCTTCCAACTGGCCGAACACCGTCACCACGTCCCCACCCCGCACCACGGTCCGCTCCCGGTCGGCGACCTCCATGGCGGAAAGCCCGACCAGCGCCACGCCGGCGGTGGTGACGGTCAGCGGCGGGTCCAGCTCCAGGGTGATCGTCACCGGCAACTCGTCCAACTGCGCCACGGTCGCGCCGTTGGTCAGGAAATCGGGCGTCCCGCGGGCGGCCACCAGCGGCTCGCCAACCGGCCCCGCCACCTGCCCCCAGGCCACAATCCGGTCACCCTCCGCGATCGTCCCTACCGAGAAGTCGCGAACCAGTTCCTGGTAGGGGCGAGCATCGGCCAGACGTCCGACGAAGATGATGATCGCGAAGAAGAACAGCAGAAGGGGCAGGGCCATGTGCAGGTTTCGCATGGACCCGTCCCCATCCTTTACCGAGCGGGCGCGCCGGCGGCGCGCCCGGTGCTAACGGACCTCGATGATCGCCTCGATCTCAACCGGCGTGTCCAGGGGCAGTTCGCTCACCCCAACGGCCGAGCGGGCGTGGCGTCCAGCGTCGCCGAATACTTCGCCGAACAGGTCCGAACAGCCGTTGATGACCGCCGGCTGCTGGCTGAATCCGGAGGCGCTGTTCACAAACCCGGTGAGCTTCACCACCCGCGCCACCTGATCCAGGCTGCCAACGGCGTCCTTGACGGTGGCCAGGATGTTCAGGCCGGTGAGACGGGCGGCTTCGGCGCCCTCCTCGATGGAGTACTCAGCCCCAACCTTGCCCTGCCAGGACTTGCCATTGACGGCCGCTGGCAGGTGCCCGGCGGTGAAGAGCAGGTTCCCGGTGCGCACGATGGTCACGTAGGAGCCGAGCGGTCGGGCCGGCTCCGGCAGTTCCAGTCCCAGTTCTTGCAGTCGTTCTTCAGCGCTCATCTTCGCCTCGCTTGACTGGTTTAAGAGTCGGCTGATTTCAGCCTCCCCGCACCGGCAAGGATACGCGAGGCGGTTTCCCCGGAGTCGGCGGCTGCAGGAGTGGATATCCAACTGCGCACCTGCTCCGTGTGGCGCTGGATCAGGTCTCGAGCTTGCCGGCGCTGGCCAGGATCCGCCAGTAGGCGTGATCGGCGTGGTGCACAATGGTATTTTCGAGGCTGCGGACCACCAGTTCGCCTTCGCCGGAGTGCCCGGCGGCGGCGTGGCAAACGGCCTCCGGCAGCCCGATCGTAATTGCGATGTGCGCGCCGTAGACCGGATGCCGTAGCGCCGGGAACCCGGAGACGGCCGGATCCTGCCGCCAGCGCGTCTGGTTGGCCGGGCTGAACTCGAACGGCTTGCCCAGGTCGTGGCAGAGCCCGCAGGCCAGCAGGATGTCGCGATTGACGCCCAGGCCGGGGACGACCGTTTCCAGCGAATCGGCCAGCGCCACCGCCATCCGCGTGACCCCGCGGAGGTGGTCGGCCTGGGTGCCCGACTTCATCGCCGGGGTGTCCGGGTTGCCAGAGGGGCGGACCTCGTCGATGCTCGCGAACTCGGTCTCGGCCAGCGCCATCGCCCAGGCGCCTTCGACCTTGTCGCGCAGCTCCGGGTCGGAAATCTCGTCAATCTCGGGAAGGCTGGCCCGCACGCCTTCCCTGAATACGTCGTAGGCCGGCACCAGCGTGCTCCCTTCCATCAAATCCGCAATCCGCCCAGAGGATACGCCGCCCTATGCCGAGTCCGCCTCCAGGTCCAGCATTCCGGCGGCGCGATGAATCCGCTACCATGCCCGGTCGGCCCACAGCACCATGGTGTTTTCCAGGCTGCGCTCGATCAAGTCGCCCTGGTGATCGTGGGCGAAGGCCGTGTGCCACACCGCTTCCGGCAGGCCAGCGTTTATGGCCAGGTGCGCTCCGTAGGCCGTGTGCCGCAACGACGGGTTGCCGCCGGCGGCCGGGTCGCGTTGCCAGCGGACCCGGTTGGCGGGGCTGAATTCGAACGGCTTGCCCAGATCGTGGCACAGGGCACAGGCCAGCAGCAGGTCGTGATTTACCTCCATGTCCCCGGATACTTCTTCGAGGGATTGCACGATCGCCCGGGCGGTGATGACCACGCCGCGGATGTGAGCGGCCTGGGTGCCGTTCTTCAAGGGTGGGGTGTGCGGGTCGCCGGAGGGGCGGATGTCTTCGATGCGTTCGTATTCGGTTTCGGAGAGCGCCATCGTCCAGGCGTCGGTCACCCGCTCGCGCAGGTCGGTATCGGTGATGTCAGCGATCTCCGGCAGCTGGCCCGCACGCCATCTTTGTAACCCTCATGTGCCGCCACGGCGTTCCTCCTGTTTTGGCTCGCGACCGATCGTGAAGCAAGCCGCTGATCCTAGCGCGGCGGTCGCCCGCCCGGCGGCGGGGTAGGACCCGCGGCTGGAATTGCCGATTTGACCGCGACTCTGCATCGTCGGCAAATTGAGCGGGGGCCGCACCCGCACACCGCAGGAAGGCAACGCCATGAAGAGCGCGGGACGCCGACGCCGACACCACCTGGGGATAGCGCTGGCGGCGATGGCGATACTGCTGGCGAGCCTGGCGCCGGCAGCCGCGGCCGCGCCGGCGGACTCTGCCGACGACACCACCGCGCGGGTCGGGTTCGCGGACCTGCTGCGCGCCGAAGAAGCTCTTAATCTATGTGGAAGTCGAGGAAGAAGTCGCCGGCGAGATGCGCTTCAACCGCATCCCCGGGTTTCTCATCAGCGCCGACGGCCTCGCCTTGATGGCCAATATCGGGGTGACCTGATCGCAGGATCACGTCGCCTTCGTCGGGGCCGGCGAGGAGGCCGTTCCGGCCGAATTCATCGCCGCCGATGACTGCCTCAATCTCGCACTCATCGATCTTGAAGGCGACAATCACCCGTTCATCGAATTCGGGGACGCCGCCGCCGCGCTCGGCGACCCTGTCTACGTCAATTCTTGGACTGGGTCCCGCCTCCGCTTTGAATTGGCCGAAGGTGTGGTCGAAGTGCTCGGCATTTCCGGGGAGTCCAACCGCCTCTCGACCCCGGAATTCAACGTGGTTTGGATCGAGTCGGAAGTGTCCACCTTTGGACCGGTCGTCGACGGCGATGGCAACCTGGTCGGACTCAACGCCGGAGTCCTGCCCCCGGGTAGAGACGCGGTCATCGGTATGGTTCCGTTGGCCGATGTCCGGCCCGCGATCGACGGCCTGCTCGATGGCGAAAACGGCACCTGGATCGGGCTCAGCGATTGGGGCGTGATGGCCTCCTGGGCCGGCCTGCGCAGCATCCAGATCGGGCGCGTGCAACCGGCCTCGCCGGCCGCGCTGGCCGGGTTCGAGACCGACGACCTCATCCTCGACATGGGCGGGGTGGCCATGGCCGTCGATATCACCAAACGCGCCTACTGCGAGGTCCTCCAGGCGTCCGATCCGGCCGTGCCCGTCCCGGTCACGGCCTATCGCCCCCTCAGCGGCGAGTTGCTGGCCGGCGAGATCTACGGTGAGCCACTGGAAGTGGTCGGCACCCTCGAAGACTACGTCGCGCCCGTGCCGACGCTGGCCGACGGCGACGTCACCACCGACCTGATCGACCGGCCACTGGCGATCGACTGGTACACCCTGACTTCACCGGACGGCAACCTGCGCCTGGAGGTCCCCGCCAACTGGCGCTTCCGCACCGATTCCAAGGGACGCACGCTGGTGTTCACCGCCGCCCCCAACCTGGCCAACTACGACGCCCTGTCCGATCCCGATGACCCTCCCTTCGTCGCCACCGGCCTCACCGTGCGCATCTTTCGGGTATCCACCAACAGTCGCCTGGACGCCTATGACCTGGACGACCATGTGCAGGCCGAGTTGGGGCACGCCACGTTCGAGCGCTGCCAGTTGGAGTCCCACGATTCCCTCTTCGACTTCCCGGAGGAGATCACGGCGGCCGGCGCGATGCGCCGCCACACCTGCCAGACCGTCTAGGAGGTTGTGGAGACGATGGGCATCGAGCGCGCCGATCCCGCCTGGATGGTCCACATCCGCATGGTGGCCCCGTCCGACACGATGGCCCACCTGATCAGCACTCCCGACTCAGTGCGGCGCTGGGTCCAGGAGGCTCGCTGACTCCACAGCCCGGTTGCTACTCGCGCAGCAGCGCCCCGATACGGGCGGCGACCACCTCTATCTCGCCTTCGCGCAGGGTGGATGGGTCGACGTTCAGGAACTCCGCCCCGACATAGCCGCCGCGTAGCCGGATGCTGGGGGTCTCCTCGCGGAGCCGCTCCGTGATCTCCTCGACGGTCTTGCCGGAGTCCGCGGCAAGATGCACCCGCACCCGCGGCACCGGCAGATCGGTCTCGTCGGGGAACACCTTCTCCAGGCGCACGGCGGCAATCCCGGCGAGTTCCTCCATCAGGTAGTCGCAGCGGCGGTGGTGTTCGGCGACGCGGGCATCGGCGTCCTCGTCAACGTAGGCCTTCACCGCCGTGACGAGTCCAACAATCTGCTCCTTGCTGACCTTGAACCCGCGCCCGACCATGCCCACGTAGGGGCTGGATTGCAGGACCGCCGGGGTGAGGTCGATCTTGCGGCCGGCGATCATGCCGGTGTCGTTCGGCCCGCTGATGGCCTTGCCGCCGCTGACCGCCACCAGCGTCACGCCCATCTCCAACAGGTTCTTGATGGTGCCGATGGGCGGCACCTGGGCGGCGGCGTCGACGATCACCGGCAGGTTGTGGCGCTCGCCGATGGCCACCAGTTGCGGGATCGAAAGCCCGCCAACGTGCGGCACTTCCCAGGAGAGGATCGCGGCGATGGCGCAGGTGTTCTCGGTGATGGCCGCCTCAAACGCCTCCTCGGTGACGCCGAGGATCCGGTTGTTGCTGGCTTCGTCGAACACCGACTCGGCCCGGCACTCTACGATCTTCGCCCCGGCCGCCCGGTAGCTGCCGATCCACTTGCCGGCGTTGGTGGGTTGCATCAGGATCTCGTTGGGAAAGCCGGGGGTGTCCGGCAGTTGGGCCATGCGCGCCCGGTCGTGGCCGGTCAACACGGAGGCCGCCGCCAGCGTGTTGGCAGCCGACGCCCCGGCGGTGATGTGCACCCCACCCAGCCGCGGATTCAGCCCCAAGGCGCTGTCGATGGCCTCGCCGGCCAGCCGCAGCAGGTCCGCCATGTCCACCCACTCTTCGGCCGCCCGTGACATCGCGGCCACCGTTTCCGGCTTCATCAGCGATCCCCCCAGAACCGTCATCGTCCCCGCCGCGTTGATGATCGGACGCAGCCGAAACAGCTCTTCGTAGATGCTCATCGTGTCTCCTGGTGTGAATATCGCCGGCCCGGCGCGATCCCCGGATCGGCGGGCGCTACGATTGTAGCCGCGCAGCGGATGCCGGTTCGCCGGCCGCACCTATCCCGCCCCCCGGCGTTCCACCCCAAACAGACCCCTTTTCGCCCGACGATCCCCGCGATCAACCTCTGGATCGCAACATCCGACTCTTACTCGGATCGGCCGGGCTGTTGAGCAGTTCGCCGTTCGGCGGCTACGCGGTGCTGATGAACCTGTTCATCCTGCGTCTTGATTTCGGCCCCGGATTCGTCGGCCTGGTCAACGGCATCGGGTTGCTTTGCTGGGCGGTGGCGGCGCCGCTGGCCGGGGCCCGGGCCAATCGTTTCAGCTACCGGCGACTGAAGATCTTCGGGCTGGGCAGCGTCTTCGTGGGCGCCAGCCTACTTCCCTTCGGCGCTGATTTGTCCGGCGACTACCGGGCCATCTGGCTCGTCGCCAGCTACTCGGTCGCCGCCGCCGGCGGCGGCATTTTCTTTGTCAACTTTTCGCCCTTCATCATGGGCGCGGTTGTCCCCCGACTGCGCAGCCGCGCCTTCGCCCTCACCTCCGCCACCTTCCCCACCGCCGGTTTCGCCGGGAGCCTGGTCGGCGGATTCCTCCCCGGCATTTTCGCCAGCCTGCTCGGCGTCGGCCTCGACGATCCCGCCGCCTACCGCTATCCCCTCCACCTGGCCGCGTTCTTCGTACTGCCGGGCCTCTTCCTCATCGCCGCCGCCGCCGACATCGCCCCAATCCGGCGGGCGCCGTAGGGTGCCCCCCGCAGCCGCTTCCCCCTGTTCGCCATCGCCACCATGACCTTTCTCGGCATCCTCCGCCCGTTCGGCGAAGGCTCGGTGCGGACGTTCTTCAACATCTACATGGACTCGGGGCTGAGCGTCGACACCGCCACGATCGGCATCACCTTCGCCCTCTCTCAGCTACTGGTCGGGCCGATCGCCCTGCTGTCGCCGCTCGTATCCGGTCGCATCGGCACCAGCCGTACTGTCCTGTTCGCAACCATAGCTACTGCCATATGCCTCATCCCCACCGCCCTCATTGCCGACCCGGCCGCCGCGGTGATCGGGCTCACAACCGTCCTTGCCTTCAACTCCCTGATGCATCCCGCGCTCGGGCTCTGGCAAATGGATCTCGTCCACCCCGAGTTTTGGGGGCTCATGTCGGGCTTCAGCAACCTATCCTGGGCGCTCGGCTCCAGCGGCACCGCGGTGATCGGCGGCGCCCTGATTGCCAACTTCGGCTACTCGAGCCTGTTCCTTACCGGCGCGGCGCTGTCCGCCGTCGGGGCGTTGCTCTTCGGGCTATTCCTGATCGTGCACCGCCCGCTGCCGACCGAAGACGACCCAGACCCGGCCGCCGCGGCCCCGTAGGCCGGGCCCGGCGGCGCGCTAGCCGACCGTGTCCAGCCGCGACAGCTTGCGGGTCTCTTTGGTGATGACGTCCACGAACGCCGGCCGGCCCTCTTTGGTCGCCGCGATCCCGCGCTCCAGCGCCGGTCGCAGATCGGCCACGCTCTCGACACGCTCGGCGTGGCAGCCCAAGGCTCGGGCCAGAGCGGCGTAGTCACCGTCCATTGTCGAGGTGCCGTAACGCTCAATCGCCACCGGGATGTGCTTGTCGTAGCCGCTGAAGATCGAATCGTGCTTCATGACGGTCAGGATCGGAATCTCGTACTGCGCGGCGGTGGCCAAGTCCATACCGGTCATCCCGATGGAAGCGTCACCCATGACATTCACCACCGTCTTGTCTGGGTTGGCCAGCTTGGCGCCCATCGCCAGCCCGAGCGAGTAGCCCAGCTGCGACGACTGCCCCCAGCCCAGGTAGCCGCGCGGCGTGGTAGCCCGGTGGAACACGCACTGGATGTCACGCACCGAGCCGGACTCGTGGCTCAGGATCGAGGTGGCCGGGTCCAGCACACTCCAGAGTTCGCGGAACATGCGGTAGCCGTTGATCGGGCTGGAGTCGGCGCTGAACTCCGACTCGTACTCGGACTCCCACGCGGCGCGGATACGCGCCAGGGTCTCGACGTTGGTTTTGCGGATGGCCGTGCGATCTGCGCCGATGCAGCGCAGTTCCTCGGCCAGCGCCGCCAGGAAGAGTTTGGCGTCACTCAGGATGGCGACGGCGGTCGGGTGGGTCTTGTTGAGGTCCGCGGCGTCGTTGGTGGCGTGCACGATCAGCTTGCCCGGCCCAACGGTCGGTGTGAACGAGGCGTCGCTGAGGCTGGAACCGACGACCAGCAGGGCGTCGCACTCGCGCAGGTAGTGGGCCGCCATCGCGGTGACCACTCCGGCCCCGGTCCCGGCGGAGAGTTCGTGGGTCTCGTCAAAAGCGCTCTTGCCCATCAGCGTGGTCATCACGGGGATGCCCAGCAGCTCGGCCACGTCCCGCAACTCGGCGTAGGCCTCGGCCCAGTGGACTCCCTGGCCGGACCAGATCATGGCGTTCTCGGCCGCCAACAACCGCTCGGCCGCCTCCTTCACCGCGCCGCCGTCCGGCCCGGACCGCACCGGCGCCACCGGCTCGTAGGTGAATTCGCCCTGGAACTCGGCCCGCGCCACGTCGCCGGGGATTTCCACCATCACCGGTCGCGGGCGGCCGGAGCGCAGCGCCTGGTAGGCCATTCGCATCCGCGCTTGAATGTGTTCGGGCTTAAACAGCTTCATCGCTGCCTTGGTGGTGGCGGCGTAGTTGGCCTCGCTGTCGAAGGTCGGCGAAACACCGATGGCGTCGATTCCCGGATGCCCGGGCAGGTACAGCATCGGCACCGAGTCGGTGTAGGCGTGGGCGACGCCGGCGAAGGCGTTTTCGCTGCCGGCGCTGGCCTGCACCGTCCAGACGCCGATTTCACGGCCGTTGGTGGACCGCGAGACCCCGTCGGCCATGTTGCCGGCCACCCGCTCTTGGCGCGTTGTGAGCACCCGCACGCCAGACCCGGCGATGGCGTCGACAATCGGTGAGAACGGAAAGTTGAATACCTGCGACACGCCTTCGGCTTTGAGGATTCGGGCAATCAGGTCCGCGCCGGTCATGGTTGGCTCTCTTCTCGCTGGGCGCCGGCGCATCACTCTCTGGATCGGACTCGCGATCGGGCCGCCGGACCAGGCCAGTGTAGAGGTTTCCGATTGCCGTTGCAGGTCGCCGCGGGACCCGGCCGGGAAGGTGTTATGTTGTAGCCGCGGCCCGGTCCGGACCGCCATTTCTCGCCGGCGGAACCGCCGGCCCGAGGCGCCACCAGAACCCCATGCCGCTCCCCTACACCGACCCCTTCGAGCCCGCCGGCCACATCAACGGCATCCGCGTGCGCCGGCTACAGGTGAACGCCGACAACCGCGGCAACCTCGTCGAAACCCTCAAGAGCGACTGGGACGACTTCTACGACGCCGAGCGGATGCCGTTCACCCAGAACTACTACTCGTTCACCCGTTCCGGCGTCGCCCGCGACGAGGACCGCTGGCACATCCACCAACACCAGCGCGACCGCTTCGTGGTGATCGACGGCGACCTGGTGGTCGGGGTGCACGACCCGCGGCCGGGTTCGGCCACCGAGGGCGCGGTGAACCTGTTTCGCATGGGCGCCGCCCAAGGCCCCGACGGCCAGTACACCCTGATGATCCCGCAACTGGTGCACCACGGGTTCGTGGTGGTCCCGGGCGCCCCGGCGATCCTTACCAACTTCCCGACGCGGCTCCACGACCCTGGTGACGAGGGCCGGGTGCCGTTCGCCGAGGCCGCGGCCACGCTGCCCGACGGCCGCCCGTTTACCTGGGAGCTCATTCGGCGGGATCTCGGCCCGGCCTAGCCCGTCACCAGCAGCGCCTCAAGGTGGCGAATCACGTCCCGGGTCAGCAGCGACGGAGTGGACGCCCCCGACGACACCGCCACCGCCGCGCAGCCGCGCAGCCATTCCGGGTTGATGTCGGTGGTCGAGTCCACCAAGTAGGCCGGTTTGCCGGTCCGCTGCTCGGCCACCTCGACCAGGCGCCGCGAATTCGAACTGCGCGAACTACCGACCACCAGCACCAGGTCGGCCTCCGCGGCGGCCGCGATCACGGCCTCCTGGCGGTCCTGGGTGGCCAGGCAGATTTCGTTATGGACCTCCGCCTCGGGGTACCGCGCCTTGATGGCCCGAATTACGGTGGCGGTGTCCCAGACACTCAGCGTGGTCTGGGTGGTCACCGCGATCTTCGACGCATTGATCGTTAAGGCCTGCACGTCGTCGACGTCCTGGACCAGGTGCACCGCGTCCGGTGCCTCGCCCACGCACCCCAGCGCCTCCGGATGCCCGCGCCGGCCGACGTAGATCACCTGGAAGCCGGCGGCCACCTTCTCGACGATCAGGGCGTGGGTCGAATCGACATCCGAACAGGTGGTATCGACGCAATCCAGACCCTTCGCCCTGGCAAGTTCCCGCACCGCCGGCGAGATTCCGTGGGCGGTGAATATCACTGTGCCCTCTCGCACTTCCTCCAGCCCGGCGAGTCGGTCATCAGCGTCTATCAGGGTGATGCCCAGTTCTTCCAACTCGCTGGTGAGATGCTCGTTGTGCACCAGGTAACCCAGCATGTAGACGGGGCCGTTGGCCTGCGCGACGACCTCGCGTGCCATGCGCATCGCCGTGACCACCCCGTGGCAGTAGCCCCGTGGGTTCGCCGGGATCACCTTCAACCGTATGCACCTCGCCGGGATTTCGCTGCGCTGGCCGCGTCCGACCCTATCGCTCCCCCCGGCGCGAAGCAACGGCAATATGGCCCGGTCAAAGGCGGCGATTCGGGCAGCCCGGCGGGTCCCGAACGGTGTAAACGACTTTACTGACACCCGCGGGACCGGGGGAGCTAACCTATACGATGGCCCTCGTTCAAAGGTTGTGGGCAACCTGGGGACGGAAGGGGGTTGCCGCCGATCGCGGTTGATCGACGGTGGACAGGGGCCGGCAAATCGGCCACTGTCCGGGGCGGACAGTCCCGGGGAGGCGCGGAACTCCCACAGGGTTCCGGCGTAATGGATGCAGGTGCGACGAGTAACGATCGCTGGCTATGAACCGGGTTCCGTGTTGGCCAAGGACCTGACCAGCGACCGCGGTGACCTGCTGCTGGCGAAAGGCTCCGCGCTGTCGGCGCGCCGGCTGGAATCGCTGCTCGAAAAGGGCTAATCCTCGGTCACCATCGACGACCCCGACACCGAGGACATCGAGATTCCGGATTTGGTCTCCGATTCCGTGAAGGCGGCCACCCGGGCCAAGCTCTCCAGCACGTTCGACATGTTCGCCGATGTCTCCGCCGCGTTTGTTGGCGAGGATCCCGCAACCATCGACAAGGCCCTAGATTACGGCGAGTTCCAGCGCGCCGCCGAAGCCATCGACCCGGTGGAGCGACTCCGCGGCGAAGTCGAGGCAATGCTCGACGAAACCCTCACCGCCGATACCCTCGACGGACTCAACGCGATCATGATTCACGACGACTACGCCTTCCAGCACTCGGTGGATGTGGCGATCGTCAGCACGATGATCGCCAAGCAGATCGGGATGCCGCCGGACCGGCTCGCCCAGATCACCCTCGGAGGGTTGCTGCACGACGTGGGCAAGGTTTTCGTGCCGCTCTCGGTCCTCAATAAACCCGGCAAGCTCACCGATGAAGAGTTCGAGATCATCAAGACCCACCCGGCGCGCGGCTACCAGATGCTCCGCGCCGCCAGCATCGGCGACGACCTGATTGCCCACCACGTCGTCTATCAGCACCACGAGCGCCAGGACGGCGACGGCTATCCTCGCGGCCTCACCGGGCAGAATCGCATCCGCCGCTCGCGGGCCGAATCGGTGGACCCGCGCCGCATCCACGTCGTAGGGGAGATTTCCGGCATCGCCGATACCTACGAGGCGCTGGTCGCCGACCGCCCCTACCGCATCGCCTTCGGCCTGGAGAAGGTCCGCGAGATCCTCTAGGACATGTCCGGCGAGCATCTCAACACCGAGATCCTGACCCGCGACATGGACATCATCCCGCGCTTCCCCACCGGCTCCGAGGTCGAGATGGTGACCGGGCCCTACGCAGGCTACTGGGGCATCGTGGCCCGGGTGGACAAGGCCCACCTGGAGAACCCGGTAGTGCGCCTGCTCAAAGATCTGGACGGCCAGCGCATTTCGCCGATCGAGGTCGATCTGCTGGCGTTCGACTACGAGATTCAGACCGCCCGGCGGCAGATCCCCGACAAAGTCCCGGCGGCCGTCTCCTAGGCCTCTACCGAATCGGCCGTCTCGGACTCGGCGAACGGGTTGACCATGATGGAGATCGTGGGTCGGCGGCGCAGCTTCGCCTGGATCACGTAGGCCGCCGGCCCGGCCACGCCCACCACCCACGGCAGGATGTGCTCGACCACGAAGTTCTCTTCCCACAGCGGCGCCACCAGGGGATCTTCGAGGATCAGGACGAAGCCGATTCGGAACACCAGGCCGCTACCCAGGTAAATGACCAGCGGGGCGCGATCCGCGACCACCGCGATCAGTTGCGCGCCGACGAACAGCAGCGGCATTGACACCGCGAGGCCGAAGATCAACAGGCCGACGTCCCCATGGGCCGCCCCCGCAATCGCGAGCACGTTGTCCAGGCTCATGACCACATCGGCCAGGATGATTAGCTGGATCGCCTCGCGCAGAGAACTTGCCTCCCTGTGCCCGGCATCACCCTCGGGCTCCGGCTGCACCAGCCGCCACCCGATGTAGAACAGCGCCGCGCCGCCAACCGCCGCCAGCGCCGGCGTTTTGAAGAGGATCGTCGCGATTGCCGCGAAACCGATCCGCAGCACCACCGCCGCCCCGGCCCCGAACAGGATCGCGGTACGTCGTTGCCGGCCCTGCAGCCGTCCCGCCACCACCCCGATCACCACGGCGTTGTCGCCGCTGAGGATCAGGTCGAAGAAGATGATCTGGATGATACTGGCGGCCATGCCGCCCGAGCCGAGTTCACCCTCCAACGGCGCGCCGCCCGGGCCCGGGGCAAGCCCGTTGCCGGTATATCCGTCGGAGATCGTCGGTCGTCACCAGGCCGCCTCGCATCGTCTAGTCGCGGAAAGCACCGCGATTCAAACGCAGATTAAACATGCTCCGGGCAACGCTGTCGACCCGCGCCCCCTATCATCCCCGACCGCAACCCTGCCGACAATAGACCCACAGGTTCAATATGCCTTTCCCGGCCGCCGCGTCGGCTATTATGTAAAGCGTGGCGGCGGCGCGGCCGCATCAATCCTCAGGAGAACTGTTGAAGAAGAGACTGGCCATCGTCGGACTGGCGCTGGCGCTGATGCTGGCCGTGGCCGGCTCGGTCGCCGCTAACGGCGTGGGCACGGTCTTCATCGCCAACGAGACCGGCGGCACGGTGACCGTCCTGGACGGTGTGAACCACCTGACGGTCGAGTGTACCGGCGTCGGCGAAGGGCCGCACTCACTGGCCTTCAGCCCCGACTTCCAGCGCGTCTACATTGTCAATCGCGAAGGCGCCGGGGTGGTCATCCTGGATCGCCAGACCTACACCGTGGTCGCCCGGAACAGATTCTGATGGACCCGGACGGCGAGGTCGCCTACGTGACCAACTCGGCCCTCGATATCATCCAGATCATCAACCTGGACGACAGCATCATCCAGGCCACGGTGCCCACCGGGGACGCCCCGATCGGCATCGCCTACTCGCCGGATACCCGCCTGCTGGCGGTCGCCAACTCGGCCGAGAACACCATCAGCATCATCGATCGCGTGACCCTCGAGCTCATCAACACCATCCCGGTGGCGGTGGCTCCGTTCGACGTCGTCTTCATGGACGACTCCAACACGCTCTACGTCTCGGCGACGCTGGGCCGCGGGGTATCGGTGGTCGATGTCGCCGACCGCCGCATCACCGAGTTCCTCACCGCCTGTTCGGCCCCGCGCGACATGGCCGTCACGCTGGACTACGCCTACCTCTACGTAACCTGTGAAGATGCCGACACCCTGGCCATCTTCAACACCGCCGACACCGCCGAAGTGAAGTTCATCGGCGTCGCCTCGCAGCCCTGGGCGTGGCCATCTCGGAGGACAACCGATGGGCGTTCGTCACCAGCCGCGGGGCCGACGTGGTGACGGTCATCAACAACGCCACCCGGGCTATCAGATCGGTGGTCGAGGTCGGCGAGGGCCCCACCGGGATCGCCGCCGCCAGCCAGCCCGTTTCGCCGATCCAGTTCCACCCCGGCGCGCCGATCGTGATCGAACTCCCTCGCATCGGCGCCGGGCCGACGCCGGAGGAATTCCCCCGGGGCACCTGGCTCTTCACCGGCGGCCTGGTGGTGCTGCCCCTCACCGCCGGCTTCGCGTACCGTCGCCGCATCCGCGGGCCGCGCTGATCCTTCTCTCCCGATTCCCGGCCGGCCGAGGCAGCGCGTGACGGGCCCGGCAGACTTGATCGAAGGCACGGTCGTCCACGTCAGTCGCACCGACTGCGAGGCCGACGTCGACGGGAATCGCGTCCGTTTCCACGTCCTGGGCAGCGTCATCCGTACGGCCGGCGGCAAGAACCCGGTCCGGGTGGGCGACCGCGTCCGCCTGACCCTGCACTCCGGCACGATCGTGCTGGACGAGATCCTGCCCCGCGACTCGACTCTCCAGCGCACAACTACCGCCCACGGCCGCACCGTCCGCCGCGAGGTCGCCGCCAACCTGGCGCTGGCGGTCTTCGTGATCCCGGCGGTCGAGTCCGACCCGGCCATGCGCCCGCGCCGCCTACGCTTGCTGGACCGTATGCTGGTGTCGGCCGAGTACGTGGACCTGCCGGCGCTCATCTGCCTGAACAAGATCGATCTACTGGGCGATCAGACGGAGATGGAAGGTGCCATTTCCCCGTACTGCCGGGCCGGCTACCCGGTGCTACGCACCTGCGCCCTGGCCGGCGACGGGGTCGAGGCGCTGCGCGATTCGCTCCCCACCGGACTCTCGGCCTTTGTCGGCCCCTCGGGCGCGGGCAAGACCTCGCTGATAACCGCCCTCACCGGCCGCCACGACTTGCAAACCCTAGCCATCAGCAGTGCCACCGGCAAGGGGCGCCACGCCACCACCAGCACCTCGGCCTACGAACTGGACGACGACCGCTGGGTGGTCGATGTGCCGGGGCTGCGCTCGTTCGGCCTCGACGACGTGGACCCGGGCGACCTGGCTGTCTGCTTCGTCGATTTCCACGAATTCCTCGGCGAATGTGAAAATCGCTGGTGCACCCACATGGCCGAGCCAGGCTGCGCGGTGCGGGCGGCGATCGACGAGGGCGCCATCGCCCCGCAGCGCTACGAGAGCTACCGCCGCCTGATGGTCGACGCCCCCCGGAACTGATCGCCGGGGCGGGCCTGCCGCGCACGATCGCCGCGTGGTCGCGGGCCGGATCGGGCTAGGTTACAGACCGCTGCCGCCCGGCCGCCGCGTTCACCCGGTACAAATAGGCCAGCACCTCGGCGACCACCTGGTAGATCTCCGGCGGGATCACCGAGCCGAGATTCAGCTCGACCAGCACCTGCACCAGGTCCGGGTCTTCGTGGATCTTGACGCCGTGCTCTTTGGCCAGGGCGATGATCTTCTCGGCCACGAAGCCATGTCCCGATGCCACCACCCGCGGGGCCTCGTCGCCGGTTTCGTAGGTCAGCGCCGTGGCCGCCTTTATTCCCGGGGGGCGCCGACGTCTCGAAGCCATCGCTAGACCATCGTGTCGATGCGGCCGGTCATGGGCCGCTGTGGAGCTTCGCTCTGGATTTCGACCCGCTGCAGCGAGTGGCGGATCGCCCCCACCCGACGGCCGGTCTCAGCGATGGCCTCCGCCAACTCCGACGAACGAACTTCCAGTGCCCGCACCGATTCCAGTTCTTCGCAATGGAAATGGCAGGAGACGCTATCGCCCTGGAAGGCCATCCCGACCTCGACCGGGCCCAGGTTGCGCATGTTGAGCCGGAGATGGATGTTAGCGTTCTCGGGGTCGATTTCTTCTTCGCCGTCGCGCAGCAGGATCGGAAACAGGTCGTTGGCGAAATCGAAGGGCTCGCCCTCCGGCACCAGATCCATGACCTCCGGCTCGATAACGTAAATCCCGGTGTTGATGGTGTCGCTGAGCACCTCGCCCCAGGTGGGCTTCTCCTGGAACCGCAGCAGCCGCCCAGCATCGGCGGTTATCACAACGCCGTATTCCAACGGATTGGCCACCCGGTAAAGCGTCAGCGTGGCATCGGCGCCGCGCTCGCGATGGAAGTCGGTTACCCGGGTCAGGTCGATATCGGTCACCGCGTCGCCGCTGATCACTAGGAACGGCTCATCCAGAATCTTGCGCGCCTGGCGCACGCTGCCGACGGTGCCCAGCGGCCGGTCCTCGACGGCGTAGTGCAGTTTCATGTCGAAATCCTGGCCGTCGCGGAAGTAGTCCTGGATAACCCGCGCCTCGTATCAGACCGTGGCCACCACCTCGCGGATGCCGTGTTTCTTCAGCAGCAGCAGCGTGTGTTCCATCGCTGGCAGGTTGGCCACCGGCACCATCGGCTTGGGGCGGTCGGCAGTCAGCGGCCGCAGCCGCGACCCCTCCCACCCGCCATGATCACAGCCTTCAAGTCGCCGCCTTCCAATCCGCCCGCCGGGGCAATCAGCCGCAAAAGTTGGGCAACGATCCTACCGTATCCGCGCCCCGCCACATCCGCCGAGACGCTACGCTTGCGGCATGGACATTTCCATCATCGTCCCCACCTTCAACGAGGCCGCCAACGTCGGGCCGCTGGTGGCGGCCGTCGGCGCCGCCCTGGATGGCTCTGACTACGAGATCGTCTTCGCCGATGACAGTACCGACAGCACCCCCGACATCATCCGCAAAGTCGGCGAAACCGATCCGCGGGTGCGGATGCACCACCGGACCCGCGGCCGCGGGCTGGCCACCGCCGTGGTAGAGGCGCTGCCGGTGGCCCGCGCCGAAATCATTGTCGTGATTGACGGCGACCTGCAGCACCCCCCGGACATGATCCCGGCACTGCTCGCCGCCGCCAGCGAGGGCGTCGACATGGTGGTCGCCAGCCGCTACATGCCCGGCGGCTGGGATTCGGGGCTCTCGGGCCCGCACCGCCGCCTAGCCAGCAAGGCCACCCGCCTGGCCGCCTACCTGATCCTGCCCCGCTCCCGGCTCACCACCGATCCGCTGAGCGGGTTCTTCGTGTTTCGGCGCGCCGTGGTCGAGGCCGCCGCGCTGCGCCCGATCGGCTACAAGATCCTGCTTGAGATCCTGGTGCGCGGCCGGGTAGGCAAGGTCGTCGATGTGCCGTTCGGATTCGAGCCGCGCCAGGCCGAGCAGAGCAAGGCCGGGCTGCGCGAAGCCTTCAACTACCTGCGCCAGCTCTGGCGACTGCGGGTCTAGACCCGCTCCAGACCCTCGGCCACCCGGCCTACGATCCGCGCCACGTCCTTCGCCGCGCGCCCCGCCGCCGCCAGCACCGCCGCGTGCTCGTCCCCCACCACCACCGCGCCGGCCCGGTTGGTCACCACCGAAATCCCCAGCACCCTGAGCCCCGCATGCCGGGCCACGATGGCCTCGGCGGCGGTGCTCATCCCCACCACGTCCGCCCCCAGCGTCGCCAGCATCCGTACCTCTGCGGGGGTTTCAAAGTTCGGCCCGCCGACCATCGCGTAGACCCCACCCGCCACGGCGATCCCCAGCTTGTCGGCCGCCCGGCGGGCCGCTTCCCGCAGGCCGGCGTCGTAGGCCCCGGCCATGGCCGGAAAGCGCGGCCCCGGCCCGACGTTCGGTCCCACCAGCGAGCTCCCTCCAGCCAGCGCCGGCAGGGCGAGGTGGTCTTCGATCAGCACGATCGTGCCCGGTTTCATCCGCGCCGCCACCCCACCGGCCGAATTGGTCAGCACCAGCGTGGCGATGCCCGTCGCCGCCAGCGTCCTAATCGCAAACGTGAGCCCGTCCATCGAACCCGATTCGTAAAAATGGGCCCGCCCGCTCATGACCGCCGCCAGCGTCCCGCCGACCCGGCCCAGCAGCATCTCCCCGGCGTGGCCGGCGACGGTGCTGACCGCAAATCCGGGAATGTCGGTGTAGGCCAGGCGGGTCGTGATTTCCCAACCGGCGCCCGCCGCCCCGATCCCACTGCCCAGCACCACGCCCAGGCGCGGCGGCTCGCCGAGCTCTTCCACTATCCGCGCCGCGGCGCGGCGAATATCGGCCGGGTAGTCGTCTTCGTGGCCGGCGGCCACTGCGGCGGTCTAGTCGGAGGAGCGCGACTGCGCGCCCGGCAGCGCGCCCGTCGCGCCCTTTTCGCACGCCAGTTCCAGGTAAATCTGGGTCGTCACCGGGCTGGCGTGCCCCAGCACCGACTGCACCTCGGGGATCGTGCCGTCGTTGCGCAGGCGGTGGGCGGCAAACGAGTGGCGCAGGGTATGCGGGGTGATAGTGCTCTCGATTTCGGCGGTGCGCGCGTGCCCCTTGATAATCAGCCAGAACCCCTGCCGGGTCAGCCGCCGGCCGCGATGATTCAAGAACAGCGCGGTCTCCGTCCGCACGCCGAGCAATTTTTCGCGCGCGTCGCGCATATAGCTGCCCAGCGCCTGCACCACCCGCGGCCCGAAGGGAATGCTGCGCTCGCGATTCGTCCCGCGCCCGCAGTTGACGGTCAGCCGGTCGATGTCGATGTCGATCGTCTCCAGCGCGACGATCTCACTGACTCGCATCCCGGTTCCGTAGAGCAGTTCCAGCATCGCACTGTTGCGATAGCCCTCGGGGGTGGAACTGGATGCCGCCGCCGCCAGCAGGCGGTCGGCCTCGCTGACGGAGATGATGTTCGGGCGCTTCTTGGTGACCCGCGCCCCACCGATGTCCTTGCTCGGGTCGCTCCCCACCACCCCTTCTTCCACCAGGTAGCGATACATCGCCTTGACCGCCGCCAGCTTGCGCGCCTGAGAAGACGCCGCGTACTCGCGCGAGATCAACATCTCCAGGAAGCCCGACACCGTGGTCGCCGGCACTTCCCAGCCGGTCGCCCCTTGCTCGCCCAGGTACTCGCCGTACTGGCGCAGGTCATTGCCATAGGCCGCCGTGGTGTTGCGCGACAACCCGCGGGTTTCTTGCAGGTAGTCCAGGAAGCGCTCGATATCGGGCCGCCGCTCCCGGGCTGCGCCGCCCGCGGCGGTCGACCCAGCGGGGCGCTCGGTCGCGCCCGTAGTGTCCTGCGGCCCGGTCATTGCCTACAGGTCCTCCACCAGCACCGCGCGCGCCGGGGCGCCATCGCCACGGGACAGCTTCAGCGGCAGGCAAAACAGGTTGTAGGGGCCGGACTCGATCTGCGAAAGGTCGATCCCTTCCAGGATCACTAGGCGATTGCCCAGCAGAACCCGGTGGGTGTCCTGCTTGGCATAATTGAAGGCCTCGACGGAGAGGTAGTCGATGCCGATCAACTGTACCCCGCGGTCCACCACCCAGCGCGCGCCTTCCGGCGACAGGCTGACGTACTTCTCCTGGAAGTCGCGATTGGACAGCAGATTCTTGTCGGAGTTGGTGGTCTTGAGCAGTAGCCGTCGCACCCCCGGGGGGATCTTGGCGGCGTCCAGATGCTCGCGTCCGATGCGGTCGGTGGCGTTCAACTGAGCCACGTAGGCCGGCCCGCACAACAACCCCAAGTCCACCCGATCGATCGTCGCCGTACCGTCGAAGAAATGGGCCGGCGGGTCCACGTGGGTCCCGGAATGCGTGCCCATTTGCAGCAAGGTGATGTTGGCGCGATCGCCGTTGGATATCCGCGAAGCCGGCTCCAGAACGATTTCTGGATCTTCCGGCCACAGCGGTGTCATCGGCCCGATGCTGATGCTGATATCGTGAATCTTCGTGGCGACCGCTCCTTACAAGCACTGCGGCGAGGGTGCCCGCCGCGCGCGGGCCATAGCCGGTTCTTCCGGGCTGTCACCGGCGCTTCTTCGGGGGGCGGACTTCGCGTCGCCGCCGCCATTTCTGCGTCGGGAGCGTTATGTTAACACCGTTTGTAGAGCCCCCGGCCCAATTCGGCCTCTGCGACCGCCCCACCGCTCATCCCCCAGGCCGGTTGCGCCCGCCCCGTAGCCGCACCAGCGCCACCGGCGCCGCGGTCCCCAGCACCAGCACTCCGCCGGCCACCGAAAAGGCCATCCCGACCCCGCCGGCGGCCCCGATCACCCCACCCAGCAGCCCCCCGGCTATCGACCCCAGCGTCGACGCCCACGCCACGAACCCGTAGGCCCGCCGCCGGCGGCCCGGCTCCACCAGTCGGAACACGCCCGACTGCGCCGACGGCCGCAAGATGCCGGTGGCCACCCCCTGGCCGAGGCGCAGCACCCACACCGCTCCGAGGGCCGTCGCCAGGCCCTGGGCCAGCAGCAGCAGCCCAGCCAGCGCTCCGGTCACGCCCATCCCGCCGGCCGATCCCAGCTTCGTGCGGAACCGGCCGGCCAGCGGCGCGGCCAATCCGGCGAGCAGCCCGGTCGATCCGATCAACAGCCCGGTCAGCGGGGCGGCGGCATCCCCGGCGCCGAGATCCTGCACGTACAACACAAGGAGCGCGCCGGACATCATGGCCGCCGCCTGCAGGGCCAGGAAATAGATCGCCATACCCAGCGCGCCCGGGTCCCCGGCCGCCGAGCCGGCCGGGGGCTCGGCGGTAATTTCGGGTTCCGGGGCCGGGTCCACCCGCGGCATGGTCAGCAGCGCCAGCACCGCCACCGCCAGCGCCACCCCGGCGGTCAGCCGAAACAGCACCGCGAAGCCGGTCCAATACAACACCAATCCACCCACGACCGGCCCCACCACGCTGCCGGCCATCATCGCCAGTTGCAGCCAGCCCAGCACCCGCGCCCGCTGCTCGTGGGCCAGCGCCCCGGCCACCATCGCCACCACCACCGTCCCCGCCGTGCCCAGGACTCCCTGCAGGATGCGGACCAGCAGCAGTTGCCAGACTTCGGTCACCACCGCCATCAACAACGCCGTCACCGCCAGCCCCACCAGTACCCGCACCAGCATCGCCCGCAATCCGAGCCGCCGTCCCAGCCAGGCCCACAGCGGCGTGCCGGCGGCCAGGCCGGCCGATCCGACTCCGGCCAGCAGCCCAGCCCACAGGATCACCGCGCGCGGGTCGTCGACCCCCAGGTTCTGCACGAACAGGGCCAGGTAGGGGAACAACAGGCCGGCCAGGGCGAATCCGGCGAAATGGATTCCGATCAGCAAGGCGATGCGCGAACGGGTCAGCGGGGCTCCTCGGCCTTCGGCAAAAAGGGCGCCTCTATTGTGAAGTAAGCGGCGGGGGAAGTCAGGAGCATCCGCGAAGGGCGATCCCGCCGCGGTGTCCGGAACGACAAAAGGCTGCGCAAGGCGCGCGGCCCTGGGGCCGGTTTCAAGACCGGATCAATTCAGGGGCGTCGCGCCCCGCGCTCCGCCTAGCTCCCGTACAGGAAGCCGTCCGGGAACCCGTTGGGCTGGATGCCGCGGGTGTACATGTCGGCGCCGATGGCCCGGTATTCGGCCGGGGTCAGCAATTCCTGCCCCGAGCGCACCACCGACAGCTTTAGTTGATTCAGCAGGTTGAAGCCGCTCAGGTGGTCTTTGCCGCCATTTTCGTTGCCCTGCCAGAAGCGCTCGGCGTCGTTCACGCCCAGGGCCTTCAGTTCGTGGATCAGGTTGATGATCTCGTCCGAGTTGCCGCCGCCCGGGGTGCGGCGCTCGTCGCCGTCGGCGTCCCAGACGACGCCCAAGTCGCTATTGGAGTAGAGATCGCCGAAGCGCTCGCGGTTGGTCATCGGGGGCGCGGCCACGGCGGCGGCCACCGGGGTTTCGGCGGTGGTCTGCGGATTCACCGAAGCCAGCACGATTGGCGCCGGGTCGCCGCTCACCACCGTGGTCTGCGAGCGGCCGCGGGCCGTCGAGAACAGCGCGAAATCGTCGTAGCTGATTATGCCCTCGTTGGCATTCACCGCTGCCTGTACCGCGGCGTCAAACGAGCCATCGCCGACTCCGGGCGTCGGGTAGGCGCCGCGCCGCTCGGGCAGTAACGAGCCCAGGGCCTGAACCGTCGAATAAGAGCTCATCTGCCTGCTTACCTCACTTCCGCGCGACGGACCGGTGTTTTGGGGAGGGTCCGCCCGGGGGTTGCATCAATGTTTGGCGCGACGGCGCGGCGACTTAACCGCCGCGATGCCGTCCGCTCTCTGAGATTTGATTCGATGATCTTGCCGCCGTTCATCATGGAAGTTCCGCCAGGTAGGCCTGCGGGTCCACGAATTGCCCGTTCAACTGCACGGAAACGTGCAGGTAAGGCCCGGTGGAGGCGCCGGTGTTGCCGGATATCACGACCGTCTGTCCCGGTGCAATCCGCTGACCGGCCATCACCAGGAACGGCGCTTCGGACTTCAGGTGGGCGTAGCGGATGACCTCACCGGAGTCCAACTGGTAGACCATGCTCCGGCCGAAGACGCCGTCCTCGCCGACGCTCAACACGGTCCCGGCACCGATGGCAAGCAGCGACGTGCCGATCGGCAACGCCAGGTCCAGGCCGTTGTGCTGGTGCTCGCCGGCACCAGATCGCGGGTGCCGAACGGCGAGGTCACTTCGAGGTCGCGGAACGGGTTGTACTTGATGTCGGTACCGAACGGCAGCGAGGCCGTCCCAGTGGATCCGTTGAGTCGAGGCAGCAGGTCGGTCAGACCCGTCGGGGTCCCGTCAAGCAAGCCGCCGAAACCTGTCCCGTCTTCGTCGTCATTGAGTCCGCCGAGCACGCCGCGCGCCAGTTGCGTCTGCAGGACGGCGTTGAAGTCCGTCTGGGCGGCGGTCGCGGTGGCCGTCGGGCCGGCGTTGACGTTCAGGCCGACCGACTTGGTGGTCTCGCCGGCGGCACTTCACGGGACGCGGCTGACTGCGTCGATCCGGCTCTGGATCTGCTGCATGCGGGCGGCCATCCGCGGAATGCCGCTGCGCATCAAAGGCTGGTGTTTCCGGTGTTCATCAAGTCAATATTCGGAGAACCCGCCCCCGGCCTTGAGGCCGCTACCGATCTACTGGTTGCGGGAGGGGGCGGGGCGTCGGTATTATTAGCGGCCGCGGTGCAGCACGCCCGCACATCCCGCCCCCGGTTTTCGCGCTTATCAATGGCGCCCGGGGGGTTCGTTCCCTTCTGAAGGAGTGACAGAGTGACGACCATCCAACCGCTCGGAGACCGCCTGGTTGTGAAGCCCGAGGTTCGCGACGAAGTGACCAGTTCCGGCCTCGTACTGCCCGATACCGCCAAAGAGAAGCCCATGGAGGGCAAAGTCATTTCCGTCGGCCCCGGCCGGGTGCTCGACAGCGGCGAGCGGCAGGACGTCGAACTCAAGGAAGGCCAGACCGTCCTGTTCGCCAGGTACGCCGGCACCGAGGTCAAGTACAACGACACCGAGTACCTGATCATCAGCGAAAAAGACGTCCTTGCTATCGTCGAGGGCTAACCGTTTCCATACCAGCGAAAAGGGCCGCATAAATGCCAGATAGAGGGATAGTCTTCGACCAGGAGGCGCGCGCCAAGCTCTCCGCCGGCGTCAATCTGATGGGCGACATCATCGGCACCACGCTCGGGCCCCAGGGGCGCAACGTGATGTTCGATCGCTTCGGGACGCCGCGCGTCACCAACGACGGCGACCTCATCGCCGAGCAGTTCGCCGAAAGCTACGGCGACGAGTATCTGAACGTCGGCCTGCAGATCGTGCGCGAAGCCGCCAAGAAGACCGGCGACAGCGTCGGCGACGGCACCACCACGGCGGTCGTGCTGACCCAGGCAATCGCCCGCGAGGGCCTGCGCAACATCGCCGCCGGGGCCAACCCGATGTTGATGAAGCGCGGCCTCGACCAGGCCACCACCATGGCCGTCGACGCCATCCGCGAACTGGCCCGGCCGGTCTCGGAAGCGGCCGACATCCAACGCGTGGCCACCATCGCCGCCAACGACGCCGGCATCGGCGCCACCATCGCCGACATCATGGACCGCGTCGGCACCGACGGCATGGTCCTGGTCGACGACAGCCGCACCAACGTCCCGCTGGCAGCGCGGTTTGTCGAAGGCATGCAGCTCGACAAGGGCTGGCTATCGCCCTATTTCGTCACCAACACCGACCGCATGGAGGCCATGATCGAGGAGCCGGCCATCCTGCTCACCGACCAGCGCATCTCCAGCGCCGCCGACTTCCTGCCCTTCCTCGAGAAGATCATGGCCGCCGGCATCCGCAACCTGTTCATCGTCGCCACCGATCTCACCGGCGACGCCCTGGCCTTGGCCATCATGAACAAACTGCGCGGCGTGCTGAACACGGTGGCCATCAAGGCGCCCTCCTACGGCGAGCGCATGAAGGGCATCCTGCAAGACGTCGGCGCGCTGACCGGCGCCGAGGTCGTGTCCGAGGAGACCGGCGTCTCCTGGGACAACGTGCCGGTGGAATGGCTGGGCAGGTGCGCCCGCGTCACTGTCAACCGCCAGGCCAGCGTGATCCTCGAAGGCAGCGGCCACGACACCGCTGTCGACGCCCGCTGCGAGACGCTGCGGGCGCAGATCGCGCTCATCGACACCGACTGGGAACGCGAGAAACTGGAAGAGCGCCTCGCCCGGATGACCGGCGGCGTCGGCATCCTCGAAATCGGTGCCAACACCGAGGTCGAACAACGCGAACGCAAGGGTCGTGCCGAAGACGGCGTCTCGACCACCAAGGCCGCCATTCGCGACGGCATCGTCCCCGGCGGCGGCACCGCCTCCCTGCGCGCGGCCCAGGCCATCGACCTCGATCAATTCGAGGGCGACGCCCTCACCGGAGCGCGCGTCCTCACAGAGGCCCTCGAAGGCCCGCTGCGCCGCATTGCCGAGAACGCCGGCGTGGTGGCCCCGATCGTCGCATCCCGCACCAGCGAGGCCGACGACCCCTGGTTCGGCTACGACACGGTCACGCAGACCTACGGCGACCTCTATGAACTCGGCGTCGTCGACGCCGCCGGGGTCACCATTGAGGCCATCGTCAACGCCGTCAGCGCCGCCAGCATGATCCTGACCACCGAAGTCGTCATCGCCGATCTCAGCGAGACCCCGATGGCGCTGCCCCCCGAGCAGGCCGGCGGCATGGGCATGCCCGACATGGGTGGCATGGGTGGCATGGGTGGCATGGGCGGAATGGGCGGCATGGGCGGAATGGGCGGAATGCCCGGCATGGGTGGCATGGGGATGTAACCCCCGACTGATTGCTCACGAAGCCGGCCCGCCGACGGGCCGGCTTCGTTGCGTCCGGGGGCCGGCCTGGCAGCCCGTGAGCGGCGCAGCCATCCCCGTGGCGCTACAATTCGCACTCATTCGCACCACGTCCACCGCGCCCGAGAGGACCCGATGCCCCACACCAGCGCCCTCGACATCGAAACCCTGCTCTCGGCCGACGCCCGCGCTCGCCGCAAGACCGACACCGACGAGGGGGGCGCCTCGACTCCGGACATCCGCATCAGCCTCAGCAGCGGTCAGCCCGACCCGCACTCGATGCCGGTGGAAGACCTGGCGACGGCGATGCAAACCGTACTCGAAAACGACCGCTCGGCGCTGCTCTACGGCGCCCGCGACGGCTACGCGCCGCTACGCCAAGTGGTGGCCGATAAAACCAACAGCATGGAGACCCTGCGGATCACGGCCGACGATGTCATCATCACCACCGGCGCCGCCCAGGCCATCGGCCTGGCCGCCCAGGCCTTCCTGGACCGCGGCGCGCCAATGCTGATCGACGAAGCCAGCTGGGGCACGCTGGTCTTCAGGGCCTTCGGCCCGCACTCAATCCCGGTCCGCTGGGATGAGGATGGCCCGATCATCGCGGACATCGAGCGGGCGGTTGACAGGCTCCCCGACGGCGAGCGCATGCGCTTGTTCTACACAATCCCCAATTTCCAGAACCCGATGGGCACTACCACCACACTGGAACGGCGCCGCCAGGTGCTGGATCTCGCCCGACGGCACCGCTTCCTGATTCTGGAGGACGACGCCTATTTCGAGTTGCGCTTCGCCGGCGAGTCGCTGCCCAGCTACTACGAGCTAGACAAAGCCCGCAGCCACGTCATTCGCACCGGGACGTTCTCCAAGATCCTAGGCGCCGGCGTGCGCCTCGGCTGGGCGATCGCCCCGGCCGAAATCCGTGAGGCGATGATGCTGTACAAGTTCGATCTCGGGTCCAACCCGTTCATGTCCCGGGTCGTCGCCACCTACATGCAAGAGCACCTGGAAGGCCATGTGGAGGAGCTGCGCGAGGTCTATCATGGGCGGCGCGACGCCATGCTGGCGGCCCTCGAGGAAGGCCTGGGCGGCATCGCTACCTGGAGCCGCCCCGAAGGCGGATTCTTCATCTGGGTCAAGCTGCCGGACGGCGTTGACTCGGGCGAATTGGAACGTGCGACCATGGCCCGCGGGGTCGATATCTGGCCCGGCAAGGCCTTTCGCATGGACGAGCACGAAGACGGTTACGTCCGCCTGGCCTACAGCCTGGAAAAATCCGAGCAGATCGCCGCCGGCGTCGCCATTTTCAGCGAGGTCGTCCGCGAACTCTGCTACCAGCGGGAATGACCCGCCACCGGGAGCGTCAGCCATGAGCCAAGCCACCATCGACGCCGCGGCCTTGCGCCGATTCAGCGCCAGCCTGTTTGCGGCCGTCGGCCTGCCCGACGACGACGCCGCGGTTGTAGCCACCAGCCTGGTCGGGGCCGACCTGCGCGGCATCTACTCCCACGGCGTGGTGCGCCTGCAACCCGGCTACCTGGAAGAGATCCGCGCAGGCCACACTAATACCACGCCGGACATTACAAGCCTGCGCGACAGCCCCTCCCACGCGCTCCTCGACGGCGACCGCGGCCAGGGCCAGGTGGTCTCCCACCACGCCATGGGCCTGGCCATCCAGAAGGCCCGCGCCGGCGCCATCGGGGTGGTGGCGGTGAATAACTCCCGCCATTTCGGCGCCGCCGCCCACTGGGCGTTGATGGCCCCGTCCGAGGGCATGATCGGCTTCGCCTGCAGCAACGGCAGCCGCCTGACCGCCGCGCCCTTCGGCGGCGTCGAAGTCGCCCAGGGCAACATGCCGATGGCCTACGCCATCCCCAACGCCGAGACCGACCCGATCGTCCTGGACATGGCCACCGGCGCTGCCGCGATGGGCAAAGTCATGATGGCTAGCATCCGCGGCGACTCCATTCCCACCGGCTGGGCCATCGATGCGGACGGCCAAGACACCAACGATCCCAACGCCGTCAGCGCCATCCTGCCGGCCGGCGGGCCCAAGGGGTACAGCATCGGCGTGGTGCTCGACATCCTGGCCGGCGCCCTCACCGGCGGGCTGCCGTCCACGATCAAAGGGCTCGACGCCGCGATCGCCGGCCAGGGCAACCAGAGCGGGCACTTCTTCATGGCCATCAACATCGAAGCGTTCGTGCCGCTGGCCGGCTTCGCCGACACCATGACCGAGCACAGCCGCATCCTGCACGACGTCAAGCCGCGCCCCGGTTTCGAGCGCGTCAACCTTCCGGGGGAAATCGAGTGGGCCACCCACGCCCAGCGCACGGCCGACGGCATCCCCTTCCAGCAACAGGAACTCGATGTGCTCGTAAAGATGGGCGACACCTTCAACGTCGCGCCAACCTGGTAGAAGGAAGCTCACTATGACCGGCGATTTCGAAGCCTATCTCGGCGAAGGCGCCAACCTCGACGAACTCCTGGCCATGGAAGACGCGGCCGGCATCGAGACGATCATCCTGATGCCGTCGCCGGTGATGCACCCCGACAACCGCGCCATCGCCGCGGCGGCGGCCGGCAACCCCCGGCTGATCCCCTGCGCCTGCGTCAGCGCCGCGCTCGGCGACGAGGCCAACGCCGAACTCGAGCGCGCCCTCAGCGAAGACGGCATGCAGGGGCTCAAGCTGATGCCCCCGCGGCACGGCTATCGCATCCTCGACGCGTCGGTCGACCCGCTCATCGAGATCGCCCGCGCCCACAAAGTCCCGGTGACGATCCACTCCACCAGTTCCCCGGCCCACCCGCTCGAGATCGCGGTGGCCGCCGGCCGCTACCCGGACGTCCCGTTCATCATGGATCACATGGGCCACCGCTACTGGGCGGACAGCGCGCTGGCGGCGGCGCAGCAGCAGGACAATTTGTGGCTCGGCACGACGATCGCCGCTTACGAGCCATCGATGATCCAGGCGGCGGTCGACCTGATCGGCGCGCAGCGGGTGGTGTTTGGCTCCAACGCCCCGCGGGCCTACCCGGACCTGGCGGTGGAGTCGATCCGGCGGCTGGGCCTACCGGACGCCGACCAGGCGGCGATCTTTGGCGACAACCTGGCGGAGATCTACGGGCTGTAGCCGCTGCGCGGATCGGCGCTCCGAAGGATAACTGACCGCGAGTCGAGGGCGGTCGCCGGCGGGTGGCGCACTCCGCCGGGGGATCGGCGGGCGGTCACAAACTTGCCGGCCGATCGCAAACCGTTGTCATTTGGTTAGCCAACTCATAGTCAGGACCCGGGGCGCGCCCTACGATCCTCGCGAAAACCGGGTTGACCCGGCAGTTCGCAGGCCGTCGTTCGGTCGCCGTTCTGATAGGCGTTAAGAAAGACACTTGACAAGTAAGGACTCAGGTCATAATCTTCCCCGTGCTCAGAGGGGCAGCTGAGTAACGCCCGCCGCGTCTCGAGCGATATACACCGTGCCCACAATCCAATCACAACCATTCAAGACAATCGGAAGGGGGGGCCACAGAAATGTCAGATTCATCCGGACCACTAATTGACGGACTGGCCGACAGCGGCCAGGAACAGAGCCAGCAGCTGATTCAAGCCGCCATCGACGCCGCCCTGCACTCGCTTCCCGAGGGCGAAAGCACCGGCGTCTGCACCATCTGCGGCGAAGATATCGAGGCCGGTCGCCTCGAATTGATCCCCGGCGCCAGCGACTGCGCCAGTTGCGCGCAGAAGGCCTCCCGGCCGCTGCCGCTGTCCAACTCCAACTAGCCACTCCCGCGCAGAGCGGGCCGGATTCTCTCCTTCAGGCCCGCTTTTTGCTG
>JASLPR010000054.1 GCA_030744875.1 Chloroflexota bacterium | reverse complement strand
ACGGCGTCAGGGGCGACCAAGCCGGCGACCACCGAGACCGGCCTGGTGGTGCAGGTGCCGTTGTTCGTCAACCAGGGCGACAAGCTGCGGGTAGACACCCGCAACGGCGAGTACCAGGAGCGCATCTAGAGTGGAGTTGCGGCTTTCGCGGTCAGAGTGGAACCGGGTACTCGATGAGAACCTGGCGACGATCCTGGCGGCGATTCGGGGTACGGACATCGAGGAGGTGGAGGTCGAATCGGGCGACGAGTTGATCCGGGTGCGGATCGCGCCGGAACTGGCCCGGCGCGATCCGGCCGGGGCGGTGGAGGTTGTGGCGGAGGCCGCGGGACCGGTGGGGGTTCCGGCGGACCGGGTGGGCACGTTCTTCCGGGCGCTCGAGGAGGGCGAGCAACCGTTGATCAATGAGGGCGATGCGGTGGCGGCGGGGGACACCATCGGCTACGTCGATTCGCTGCAGGTGTACCACGTGCTGAAGGCGCCGAAGGACGGCACCGTGCTGCGGTTCCTGGTCGAGGACGGCGAGGACGTGGAGTACGGCGAACTGATCGCGACAATCGAGCCGGGGGGCGGGGCGGTTGAGGAGGAAGCCGCCGGGCCGGGCGCGGCGCCGGGGGCGATCCGGCTCTAGGCGGAGCGGCCGGACCAGGGCAACGTGCGGTTGGCCCATTCGACCAGCAGGCAACTGGCGATGAATATCGACGAGTAGGTGCCGATGACCACACCCACCAGCAGCGCCAGGGTGAACTCGCGAATGGTCTCGCCGCCGAGCATCAGCAGGGCCGCCAGCACGAAGACGGCGGTGAGGGATGTATTCAGCGAGCGGTCGAGGGTCTGATTGAGGCTGTAGTTGACGACCTCCCCGAAACCGGTGTCGCGGTGGCGGCGGCGGTTTTCGCGGATTCGGTCGAAGACCACGATCGTGTCGTGGACGGAGAAGCCGACCCCGGTGAGGACGGCGGTGACGAACATCGAGTCGATCTCGATGCCGGCGACCTTGCCGAGCACCGAGAAAACGCCGATCAGGATCAGGGAGTCGTGGACCAGTGTCGCGACGGCGGCGACTCCGTAGCGGAACGACCACTCGACGTTGCGGAAGCTCCAGGTGAGGTAGAGCAGGATGGCGGCCGAGGCGACCAGGATGGCCAGGAGGGCCTTGCGGGTGAGTTCGGCCCCAATGACCGGTCCAACGGTGTTAAAGGAGAGCGTCTCGGCGGTGGGGTAGAGCGTCCGCAGGGCGTCCTCGATGAGAGTGCGCTCGGGGATGTCGATTGGTTCCGTGCGGATGAGCACGCTGGTGTCGCCGGCGGACTGCACAAAGGCCTCGCTAAAGCCGGCCGAAGAGACCAGGTTAGCTACCGTGTCGGTGGCGGCGTCGGCGCCGAGGTCGACGCGCAGCAACGAGCCGCTGGTGAAGTCGATGCCCAGGTTGAGCCCGAAGATGGCCAGGGAGACGATGGCGACCGCCAGCAGCAGGCCGGAGAAGGTAAAATACAGGTTGCGGCGGCCGACGATGTCAAACATGGCGCTAGGCCCGCACGCCGCTGATTCGGCCGACGTCGAACAGGGCGGCGCTGCGCAGCCGCGGCCAGCGCACCAGCAGCAGCAGCAGGGTGCGGCTGACGGTGATGGCCGAGAACATGCTGACCAGGACGCCGATCGCCAGCGTGAGAGCAAACCCGCGGACGATGCCGGTGCCGAATTGCCAGAGCACGAAGCAGGTGATGAGCGTCGAGACGTTGGAGTCGCGGATGGAGTTCCAGGCGCGGCTGAAGCCGATCTGGATGGCGGCGGTGAGAGTCAGGCCGCCGCGCAGCTCTTCCTTGCTGCGTTCGAAAATGAGGATGTTGGCGTCGACCGCCATGCCGACCGACAGGATGAACCCGGCGATGCCGGAAAGAGTGAGGGTCACCGGGATCAGCTTGAAAATCGCCAGCACGAGGGCGGCGTAGAGGGCTAGGGCGATGGCCGCGACCAGGCCGGGGAGTCGGTAGTAGGCGACCATGAAGAGCGTGACCAGGATCGCGCCGATGATGCCGGCGCGGACGCTGCGGTCCAGGGATTCCTGCCCGAGGGTCGGCCCGATGGTCAGGTTCTGCTCGACGCGCAGCGGCACCGGTAGGGCGCCGTAGCGGAGCTGGATCGTGACGTTGCGGGCTTTAATCGCCGTTAGCGAGCCACTGATGGAGCCGGAGGTCGAAATCTGGGCGCGGATGACGGCCGTCTGGATTACCAGCCCGTCGATCGCGATGGACAGGTAACTGTCGATGTTCTCGCCGGTGTACTGGCCGAAGCGCTCCGCGGCCTCGGGCCTGATCTGGAACTGGATCTCGGGGCTGCCGAGCTGGTCGAAGCCCACCCGGGCGTCTTCGAGCCCGGCGCCGGTGATGACTAGTTCGACGCCCGGGTCGTCGGCACTGGCCATCAGGCCCTCTTCGAGAGGGATCGGGCCGCTGCCCAGGAACTCCAGCCGGCCGGTTTCCTTGAACAGCTTGATCGCCTCGTCAGGATCGCTGACTCCGGGCAGTTCGACAATGACGCGGTCGTTGCCTTCGAGTTGGATCACCGGCTCGGCGACGCCCAGGGCGTTGACGCGGTTTTCGATGATGGCGCGCACGGCCTCCATGGCGCCGTTGCCGATCTCTTCGCCGGGGGCTAGGTCGGCCTGCAGGACCACGTGCAGGCCGCCCTGCAGGTCGAGGCCGCGCTTGAGTTCGAGTTCGCGCAGATCGCGCTCACCGAGACTGAAAGGCAGACCGGGGGTGCCGGGGACATCGACGTAGATGGCGAACGCGGCGAGGGCGATTATCAGGCCGAGGATGGTGAAAAGCCGGCGACGCATCATGCTGGGGAGATGGCTCCGGTGGGGAGGGGGAAAACTCGGCGCCAATACTACCCGTGTTACGACGGAAGGGCGCGAGGGCGGGCGGGCGGGTCGGGGGACACGACCCTGCGGGGACGGCTCTCCGGCCGGTGGGAGTGACGGTTGAACGGGGCTACGGCAGGGCGGTGGCGCAAGGCGATCGAACCGGCAGGGGGTTTGACGCGCGATGGGGGGGGCGTCCGATAATAGAGCCGGGTCGGAACCCGGTCCGGAGGCAAGCTTGCAGAGAGACGATGGGCGGCGCAGCGGCGGCGTGGCGCGTCGAGGCGCGCTCGTGCTTTTGCTCGCGGTCGCGGTGCTGATTGGGAGCGCCTGCGAGCGGTCCTCGATCGAAACCGGCGGGGGCACACCGCTGGAGTCGACGGCCATATCGGAGGTGGTGGAAGTGGTTGAGCCGCCGCCCCCTACGCCGATTGCGAGCTCCGCGGCGATCCCGCTTGAAGTAGAGGCGCCGCCGGCGCCGACGCCCACCGCCGCAACGGTGCCAGTCCAGACGAAGGTCCCGGAGGGATTGCCGGAGGCGGCGACCGATCTGGTAGCCGATGCGGTGGAGATGGCCACGGCCGACCTGGTCGGCCCTGGCGACGCGGACCGGGCGTAACTCATGGGCGGGATTCTCGAGGCGGCGGTTTCCGAGTATTTGAACGCGGTTGGACCGGAGGACGAAGCGGTGCTGGTGGCGTTGAACGCAGCACTGGCGACACTCCCAGCGCTGGACTGGGAAGAGGCTCCCTGGCCCGACGCGGTTTGGGTGGTGGGCCAGGATGGTGACGAGGATCTGGAGGCCGTGGCGGCGTTTGGCCGGTACGGGCTGGAGTCGTTCTGGTTTGACTTTCGCGAAGAGGCCTATCAGGGCTACCCGCTGCCGGGCGCTGACCCGATCGGCTCGCCGCCGTGGTGGAGTGGGGTCGCGGAGGTGGCCAGTCTGGCGGATCTGAACGGCGACGGGCGGGCCGATCTGCTGCTGTCGTCGGAACTACGTGGCGCCAGCGCGACCATCTACTACCTGGACGCCTTCACCTGGCGCGACAGCGGGCCGGAGAACGTGCTCGAGTGGCCGGTGGAGTACTGGGCCGAGCCTTCATCGTGGGCGCTGTGCGACGGGGTGGCGGGCCAGGAGTTCGTAGTGACCTGCCCGGCCTTCGGGATCTATGACGCCAAGCTGTTGCTGCATCCGATCCAGACGCGGATCTACGCCTGGGACGGGCAACGGTTTGCGCTCACGGAAACCTCGCTGCCCGAGCCGACCCGGGTGCCCGATCAGTTCAACCGGGCGGAGGCCGCGTTCGAGCGCGGCGACTACGTGGCGGCGACCGCCGGATTCCTGGCGGTGACGACCGGTCTGCTCGAAGACGACGAGCGGCTGGAGGTGGATTGGGCCGGATTCGCCTACTTCCGGCTGAGGCAGATCGAGGTGCTGCGCGGCGAGCCGGAGGCCAATGGCTACCTGGCGGCGGTGGTTGAGCGTGGCGGAGCGGTTGGTGAACTGGCGGCGAACTTCGGCCGGGCGCTGTCCGACCGCACGGTGCTGGATGCGTTCGGCGGGTTGCAACGAAGCGAGTTGGCGGCGCAGGTGTACCAGGGGACGGCCGAGGGCCTGGGATACATCGGGATCACCGGGCCGCGGGTACTGGTGGTTGGGAAGGGAATGGAGTGGGTGATGGATCGCTGGGTGGTAGACGGGCGCTGGAGCGCGAGGGAAGAACTGACGCGGGCGGCGGCGTACGAGCTCGGCCCGCATTCGCTGGCCGACCTGGACGTTGACGGCCGGCCGTTGAATGGTGGCTGCTGGTCCCGGGGGATGCGGGGCACCGGGCGCTGCGACTGAACATCGGAATGGGCGATGGGACGGTCATCACGGCGCGGGTGATCGTCGAGGGCCGCCAGGTGTTCGTACTGGAGTCACCGGACGGCCGGGCCACCTACGTAAGCTGGAACGGCGAGGCGGTGGGGACCTGGTTCGTGCCGCCGACGGTGGAGCAGATTCTGGACCCGACCCGCGGGGCCACGACCGGCGGCTGCCGGGTGGAGTAACGGGCCGGTCAGTCGGTGGCGCGGCCGCCGGGAAAGATCATGAGGCCCTGCCCAGGGGCGCCGATGATCTCGTTGCCGTCGCGTCCGAAATCCAGCCATTCGGCGGCGATGACGGCGCAGACGAAGGCGTCCAGGCGGTCTTCGGCCATTTTCAGTTCGCGGTTGCGCAGGGCATCGAGATCTATCGGGATGGCCGCGCGCCGGGTGGCGTCGTCCACGAAGCGGATGCCGCGGGCCCTGGCGAGGTCGTGGAGTTGTTCCCCGAGCCGCTGCAGGCCCCGGCGGCGGTCGGCGATGCGCCCCTTCTTGTATTCGGGCCGGGTCGGCAGATCGAGTAGGTTGACCAGGGCCGGGTGCGGGTAGGTCTCGAAGTAGACCGCCGGGGCCGCGTGCGGGGCCTCGATGTAGCCGGCGTCCTCGAGGGCCACGCGGATGTCGACGGTCTTCCAACCACGGCGGGCGGCGATGACTCTGTTGCAGGGATAGACGCCGATCTTGCGGTCGATGTAGCGGCTGACGACCTGGCGGTCGCACTCGCGGATACCGGTCTCGTTGGGAATCCAGAGCGGGGCGTCTACGGATACGGCGATCGGCTGGCCGGACGGTTCCGGTATGGCGGCGCGGATGGCGTCGATGTCCGTGATGGAGGCGGTAGTGGAAGTGACGGTCCAGCCGTCGCCGGCGTCTTCCATGACGCAAATCCCGGTGGGGTGGGTGAGAACCCAGGAAGGATCGATGCCGACGGCGGTTTTCATACTGTTTCCATGGAGTAGGTAGGGAATTCCGGGCGGGGACTTTGGCTGCGAGCCGGACTATAATGCGCCGGCTCCGCGACCCGCGGGCGACGGTGGCGAATGCTAGCAGTGGGCACGGAGAGCGACCTAGACGAACGGCGGGGGAAGCTTTGCGAGAGCGTATGTCGGCGGCGTCCGGGTTGCTGCCCGGCCTGGCGCTGACGGCGGGGGTGGCGTGGCTGGGGCTGGCCGCGAGCGGCTGGATCGGCAGGGACCTGCTGGGGTTCGAGAAGAGCCCGGTCTCGGGCATCATGCTGGCGATCGTCCTCGGAATGGTGGTGGGGAACGTCTTCCGATTGCCGGAGATCTTTACGGGCGGGATCAAGTTCAGCCTGGCGCGGGTGCTGCGGCTGGGGATCATCCTGCTGGGAATCCGCCTTGGTCTCGGCGAGGCGCTGAAGGTCGGGGCGCTGGCCGTTCCGCTGATCGTGCTCTGCATCGTGGTGGCGGGATTGATCACTTACTGGTTGGGCAAACGGTTGGCGCTGCCGCGGCGGATGACGGTGCTGATCGCCGTGGGGACCAGCATCTGCGGCGCGACTGCGATTATGGCGACCGCACCGGCGATCGGCGCGGAGGACGAAGAGACGGCCTACGCGGTGGCCAACATCACGGTGTTCGGCATCGTGGCGATGCTGCTGTACCCGTACCTGGCCGACGGGCTGTTCGGGCAGGACCCGGCGAGCGCCGGGCGGTTCCTGGGCACCGCGATCCACGAAACCGCCCAGGTGGCCGGATCGGGGTTGATCCACGCGCAGGTCTTCGGCGGGGATGAGGTGCTGAACGTCGCCACCGTGACTAAGTTGATGCGCAACCTCTTCATGGTGGCGGTGATCCCGTTGATGGCCTACTGGTCCCACCGGATGGCGACCAACGGCGGGGTCGCGGCGGAGAAGCTGAACGTGCTCGATCCCTTCCCTCTGTTCATCCTGGGATTCGTGGCGCTGGCGGTGGTGCGGACGGTGGGCGACGCGACGCTGGACTCCGGTTCGGCGTTCGGAGTGTTTGACGCGGCCGCCTGGGGCGATCTGACCGGGGAGATCAAGCGCTGGGCGGAGCGGTTCCTGGGGATGGCGATGGCCGGGGTCGGTCTTGGCACCAGCATTCACCGGCTACAGGGATTGGGTCCGAAACCCTTTTGCGTCGGCCTGGGCGCGGCGCTGGCGGTGGGGGCGGTGAGCCTGCTGGGGATCGCAGGTCTGAACTTCCTGGGGGTCGGCTAGCCGGGGACGGCAGACCGGCGGAGCGGCAGCGCAATCGTGCGGGATGCGGATTGAAGTAGAATCTCGCCGTGCTTGCCCGGGTGAACAGTTGCGCGCTGGTAGGCCTCGACGGGGTGACCGTCGAGGTGGAGGTGGATATTTCATGCGGGTTGGCGGCGTTCAACATCGTGGGCCTGCTGGACGCCACCGTGCAGGAATCGAAGGAACGGGTGCGCGCAGCCATCAAGAACGCCGGGCTCGAGTTCCCGAACTGACGGATCACCGTCAACCTGGCGCCGGCCGACATGCGCAAAGAGGGCGGTATCTACGATCTGCCGATTGCGGTCGGGATCATGGCGGCGTCGGAGCAGGT
>JASLPR010000053.1 GCA_030744875.1 Chloroflexota bacterium | reverse complement strand
ATGGTGATCATGGCGGATGGCCAGGGCATCGCGGAACGGGTGATCGAGAACGTCGAGCGGGTGATTGTGGGGAAGCGCGAGGCGGTGGAAAAGGTGCTGGTGGCAATGGTGTCGCGCGGGCATGTGCTGATCGAGGATGTGCCGGGAGTCGGCAAGACGACGATGGCGAAGGCATTTGCCCAATCGATCGGCTGTGAGTTCCGGCGAATCCAGTTCACCCCGGACCTGCTGCCGAGCGATATCGCAGGGGTGTCGATCTACAACCAGCAGACGGGGGAGTTTGAGTTCCGGCCGGGGCCGATCATGGCCCAGATCGTGCTGGCTGATGAGATCAACCGGGCGACGCCGAAGAGCCAGTCGGCGCTGCTGGAGGCGATGGAGGAGCGGCAGGTTACTACGGACGGACTTACGCACAAAATGGCGGACCCGTTCCTGGTACTGGCGACGCAGAACCCGATTGAGTACGAGGGGACCTTTCCGCTGCCGGAGTCGCAGCTGGACCGATTCTTTATGCGGATAACGCTGGGCTATGTGGACCGGGAGGCGGAGCTGGAGGTGATCGATTCGCAGTTGACTTACCATCCGCTGGAGTCGATCGAACAGGTGATCGATGTGGTGGACCTGCTGCAACTGCAAGAGGAGGCGAAGGCGGTGTACGTGGACCAGCGGGTGCGGGAGTACGTCGTGGACATCGTGCGGCTGACGCGGGAGCACTCGGATATCTATCTGGGGGCGAGCACGCGGGCGAGCCTGGCGCTGTTTCGGGCGGCGCAGTCGATGGCGGCGCTGCGCGGGCGCGACTACGTGGTGCCGGACGATGTGAAATTGCTGGCCGGCGAGGTGCTGGCGCACCGGCTGATCGTGAGTCCGGCGGCGCGGATCCGCAACCTGGACACCCGCGAGACCGTGGAGGAGATATTGGATTCTCTCCCGGTGCCGGGAGCGACGGCGGCTTGAGCGCCGGGCTGGCGGTGGGCGAGGTCGCCGGCTGGGGCTGGTGCGGGGTGGCGGCGAGCCAGGGCGGGCTGGTGGCGGCCCGGGGAGACATGGATTCGGAGGCGGCGGTGCGCGCCGGGCTGGCGGGCGACCTGCCGGAGACCTTCATGCCGGATGACGGCCTGACCAGGGCCGGGCTGGTGCATCTGAGCGCGGTCCTGCTGGGGGAGACCCGCGAGCTGCCGCGACTGGACGCACGGGGCACGGATTTTGAAGCGCAGGTGTGGGAGGTGCTGGGGACGGTGCGGCGCGGCCACACGATCAGCTATGGGAAGATCACCGAACGGCTGGGTCTCGACGCCGGCAGCACCCGGGCGGTGGGCAGCGATGGCTCGTTGACCGGCTACGCCGGGGGCCTGAATCTGAAACGGAAATTGCTGAACAGCGAAGCGATGGCGCTACTGCCCATGGCAGTCTCTTCTGACTAGACGCGGCAAGCGGTCAGGGGTGGAGTTTCGGAGGGTCACTCCGCGTTGCGGGCGGGACTCGACCAGCCCGTAAACGACCAGAACAGAAAGCAGGCGTGGGCTGCTAGCTGGAGCCGTTGCCCTCGGCGGGACGGCGGGAACGGTGCTCGTCGATGTGATCGTCGGAGAAGAACCCGGTCTCGTGTCCGTGGTAGACGGTGACGTAGAACTCTTCGCGGCTGGTGTCGGCGGAGACGACCAACTGCTCGTCGATTTCACAGATGAGGTCGAGGGCTTCGGCTTCGTCATGCTCGGAGAGCAGGATGAGCGTGGCGTAGGAGGATTCGACGCCGAAGTGCAGGTCGAGTCGGCCGATGGCAGTGCCGGCCAGGCGGACCAGGTAGCCCTCGGAGGAGGGAGTGCGGTACTGGCGCATGAAGCTAATCTTTGTCCGGTCCATGAGGTCTCCTCAGAGGAAGTCGAGGCCGATGTCGAGGGCGATCACGGAATGGGTGAGCGCGCCGATGGAAATATAGTCGACGCCGGTGGCGGCGATGGCGGCGACGGTGTCGATATTGACGCCGCCGGAGGCTTCGAGTTGGGCGCGGCCCCGGGTGCGGGCGACGGCGGCGCGGAGGTCATCCAGCGACATGTTGTCGAGCATAATCCATTCGACGCCAAGCTCGAGGCATTCGTCGACCTGGGCCAGGGTGTCGCATTCGACCTGGAAGCGCGGCAGGTCGGCGGGGACGGCCCGACGAGCCAAGGTCACAGCGCTCGCCAGCGAGCCGGCGGCGCGGATGTGGTTGTCTTTGATGAGCACGGCGTCGTGCAGGCCCAGGCGGTGGTTGCGCCCGCCGCCGGCGGCGACGGCGTACTTGTCCAACAGGCGCATGCCGGGGGCGGTCTTGCGGGTATCGAGGATGCGGGCCCCGGTGCCGGCGACGGCGGCAACGTAGCGGGCGGTGGTGGTGGCGACGCCGGACATGCGCTGGAGGAAGTTGAGGGCGATGCGCTCGGCGGTGAGGATGGCGGCGGCGGGACCATGAAGTTCGGCGATGGGGTCGCTGGGCAACACGGCGGCTCCGTCATCTATTGACTCGAATACCCGCACCACGTGGCCGCCGAAACGAAGGGCGGCAGTGAAAACGGGTAGTCCGGCGATGACGCCCGGTTCACGGGCGACGGCGCGGGCGCGGGCGGGGACATCGCCCGGGATGATCGCCTCGGTTGTAATGTCGCCGGGGCCGACGTCTTCGGCGAAGGCCACCGCGAGAACGCGCTGGATTTCGGCCGGGTCGAGTCGCGGGAGGATCATGAGTCGCTGGTCGGGAGGGTCAGTGGGGCCGGATCGGCGATGCGGAAGAGCGCCGGGCGGGCGAGGTCGGGCTCGGGCTCGGGGAAGTCGAGGCGGAAGTGCGCGCCGCGGCGTTCGGGTCGCCCGTAGGCGGCGTGGGCAGCGAAGAGACCGGCCAGGGTGAGGTTGGCGTTTTCGATGGCCGCGCGGGTGAGTTGCGACGGTCCGGTGAGCCCGCCGAGGAGGTCTTCGGCGGCTCCGCGGAGTCGCTCGCGGTCGCGGAACATGCCAACGTTCTCCCACATGATCTGTTGGATTTGTTTGCGCGCGAGCGGCTGTGCGCCGGCGGCGTGCAGGACGCGCGGTACCGAGTGGGCGGCTTCGAGGCCGCGGAGCAACTCGCCGGCGCGCATGTCGGAATTGACGCCGGTGTCGATGAGGCAGCGGACCGCGTCGGGGCCCTCGTCGACCAGGGTGCGGACCACCGCCGGGTCGCAGAGCCCGGCCCCGGCGGTGATGGTGTCTTGGAAATGGAGATCGGGGTTGTCGTCGACACCCGTGGCCACGGCGATACCGCCCTGGGCGTGGTAGGTGTTGGTCTCGGATAGGGCGGTCTTGGTGAGGACCGTGACCGGGCCGTGCTCGCGGGCCAGCAGGGCCGCCTGGAGCCCGGCGATGCCGCTGCCGACTAGGAGAAACTCGGTGGAGCCGGGGAACTCGCCGCTCAAGAGTCCCCCAGGGATTCGAGGACGGCGGCGACGACATCCAGCGAGCGGTCGATGGCGTCCCTGTCCAGCCAGCCGAGGTGGCCGATGCGGAAGACGAATTCGGCCAGATGGGCCAGGCCGCCGCCGAAGACGGTGTCGTGGTCGCGGAGCGCTAGCTCGCGGAAGGTGACGGCGCTGATCTCGGCGGGCAGCAGGACCGCGGTTACCGTGTCGGAGGCGACGCTCTCCTCAGGAAACAGATCGAGCCCCAGGGCGTGGATGCGCTCGCGGACGTAGCGGGCGGTGTGTTCGTGACGCGAGTAGACCGAGAACAGGCCCTCGTCAAGGAACTCGCGCAGTGCCACCCGCAGGGCGAAGAGCGCCGGAAGCGACGGGGTCCACGGATAGCGGCCGGCGTTGGCCTGTTCGTTGAGCGACTTGAGGTCGAAGTAGAAGCGCGGCAGGCGGGCGGTCTCCTGGAAGCGCCAGGCGCGGGGGCTGACCGCGATCATAGCGAGGCCCGGCGGGGCCATCCAGGCCTTCTGCGAGGCGCTGTAGACGATGTCCAGGCGGCAGTGGTCGGCGCGGATCGGGATGGCTGCCGCCGAACTGACCGCATCGACGACGAAGAGCACGTCGCGGTCGCCGAGGGCCGTGCCAACCGCAGCGAGGTCGGTGGTGACCCCGGTGGAGGTCTCGTTGTGGGTGAGAAAGAGCCCGCGATGACCGCCGGCGTCGAGGCGTCCGACGATGTCAGTCGGATCGACCGCGCGGCCCCATTCGACATCCAGCACTTCGGCATCGAGGCCGAAGGCGGTGGTGAGGGCGACAGCGCGGTCGGCGAAGACGCCGCCGCGCACGACCAAAACGGGGTCGCCGGGGGAGAAGAAGTTGGTGGCGGCGGCCTCCATGGCGCCGGTGCCGGAACTGCCCAGCAGGATGACATCGCCGGAGGTATCGAAGACGGCCTTGACCCCACCACGGACCTCGGTGAGCAACTCCGCGAAATCGGCGCCGCGATGGTTGATCATCGGCGCGGCGACCGCCGAGCGGATGTGATCGGGAAGCGGGGTGGGGCCGGGGATGCGGAGGTTCTGGGGAGGCATGAGGTCCGTAAAGAGTGCGGGCCGGCGGCCGGTAGGCAGCGGGGTTAAGGCTAGGCCACCGGCGTCGCAGCGACAAGAAGCCCGCACGACCGAACCGACGCGGAGGGCGCCGCCGGGCATTGCTAGGATTCGCGGGCGGGGCCGGACTGATCCCGATACGGAACGTGGAGAGCTAGTTTGCGACGAATGAAGGCGCTCGGGGCGGGACTGGCGCTGCTGGTGCTGCTGCTGGTGGCGGGCTGCGGATCGGACGCGGCGGCGGTGCAGGCAGAGGCGGCGACCGCTGGCGGGTCGATGAGCATCCCGGAACTGGTGAGGAGAATCGCGCCGGCGGTGGTGCACATCTCGACCGAGGACGTGACCGCGGATCAATTCGGGCGCGCGGTGCCGACCGGCGGGCGCGGCACCGGGGCGGTACTGGTGGGCGCCGACGGACTGACCGACCTGGCGGTGCTGAAGATCGTCTTGGACGGCCTGACGATCGCGCCGCTGGGCCCCTCGATGGAACTGGAGGTCGGCGAGACGGTGGTGGCGATGGGGCACGCGCTGGACCTGCCCGGCGGGCCAACGGTGACCGTGGGCGTGGTGAGCGCACTGGATCGAGCGCTGACGGACGTGGGGCCGGGCGGGGCGACGCTGAGCGACCTGATTCAGACCGACGCCTCGATCAACCCGGGCAACAGCGGCGGGCCGCTGCTGGACACCGCGGGCCGGGTGGTGGGAATCACCTCCGCCGGGATCGCCGGCTCGGACAACCTGGGCTTCGCGATCAGCATCGACGGCGCCCGCGAGATCATCGCCGAGTTGATCGCCAGCGGCGGGATCGAGCGCGGCTTCCTGGGCATCGTCAGCGCGACAATTACCCCCGGGATCGCCCGCCGCTTTGAACTGCCGGTGGGTGCCGGGGTCTACGTGGACCGGGTGACCGCCGGGAGCGCGGCCGATGCGGCGGGGTTGCGGACGGGCGACATCATCGTGGGCTTGGCCGGGGAGCCGGTGAACGACCAGGGCGACCTGGGACGGGTGCTGGCGCGGAATAAGCCCGGCTCGGAGGTGGAAGTAAACTACGTCCGCGGCGAGGACGCCGGGGAGCGGATGGCGACCGTGGCGCTGGGGACGCGACCCGCCGAGGAATAACAAACGCCCGGGGAGGGAACATGGACGCAGGCCGGTTCGCGGCCTTTTACGAGACGCTGCGCGGGAACGTGGAGCGGGTGATCGTGGGCAAATCGCAGGAGCTGGAGAAGGTGGTGGTGGCGCTGCTCTGCCGGGGTCACGTGCTGCTGGAGGATGTGCCGGGAACCGGCAAGACGATGCTGGCGCGGGCGATCGCGGTTTCGCTGGGCGGCTCGTTCAAGCGCATCCAGTTCACCCCCGACCTGCTGCCCAACGACGTGACCGGAGTGTCGGTGTTCAACCCCAATACGACCGGGTTTGAGTACCGCGAAGGGCCGGTGTTCGTGAACGTGCTGCTGGCCGACGAGATTAACCGGGCGACGCCCCGGACGCAGTCGGCGATGCTGGAGGCGATGGGCGAGCACCAGGTGTCGATGGACGGCGAGACCCACGCGCTGCCCGATCCGTTCCTGGTGCTGGCGACGCAGAATCCGGTGGAGTACGAAGGGACCTTTCCGCTGCCGGAGGCGCAGTTGGACCGCTTCTTCCTGCGACTGAAGCTGGGCTACCCGACCCACGACGAGGAGCGGCGGGTGTTGTACGAGCAGCGCGATCGGCACCCGATTGATTCGCTGGAAGCGGTGCTGACGATCGCGGAGCTGCTGGAGTTACAGGACGAGGTGGGGCAGGTGCACGTGGAGGAGGGGGTGGCGGACTACGTGCTGTCGCTGGTGGAGCGCCTGCGCGAGCACCCGAATATGGCCATCGGGGCGAGCACCCGCGGGGCGCTGGCGCTGTTTAAGGCCGGGCAGGCCGTGGCGGCCGTGCGCGGGCGCGACTACGTGATCCCGGACGACGTGAAGGAAATGGCCGAGTACGTGCTGCCGCACCGGATCCTGATTCAACCGGACAGCGTGATCCGCGGCGTGACCGCCAACAGCGTGGTCGGCTCGATCCTGGGCAGCGAGGACGTGCCGCTGGCGCCGGAGACCGGGAACGGCGGGATGGGCCAGGGGTAGCCGATGGGTAGTCTGTTCGTGGTCGGGGGGCTGCTGCTGCTGGCGGCGATGATGACCGGGGTCGGGGTATTTTACCTGCTGTTCTACTTGGTGGGCGGGATTCACGCGGTGGGCTGGGCGTGGTCGGGGCTGATCCGGCGCGGGATGAAGGTGGAGCGCCTGTTGCCGACGCGGGTGTTCATCGGCGAGACGATCCCGGTGCGGGTGAAGGTGACGAACGGCTCGTTCCTGCCGGTGCCCTGGGTGGGGCTCTGGGAGACGCTGCCAAGGGAGCTTTCTTCGCAGGATGTGCTGCGGCGAGCCACTGCGCTGCGGCCGCGCGGCGAGGCCACGGTGGAGTACGAACTGACCGCCCGCAAGCGCGGCTACTACCCGGTGGGGCCGCTGGATGTGCAGTACGGCGATGTGTTTGGGTTTCGCCAGGAGGAGAGCTGGAACGAGGAGCCGGCGATGGTGGTGGTGTACCCGACGGTGGTGCCGATCGCGCGGTTGGGGCTGCCCTCGACGACGCCGCTGGGGACCGAGAAGTCGGCGCGGATCCTGTACCAGGATCCCTCGCGAGTTATTGGGGCGCGGGAGTACACGCCGTCGGATAGCCCGCGGATGATCAACTGGAAGGTGTCGGCGGCGCGCGGCGACCTGTTCGTGCGCCAGACCGAACCGGCGGTGAGCCACGAGGTGTTGATCCTGCTGGACCTGAGCCCGGCCGGCTATTCGCCGGCCTGGGTGGACTACGCGAGCGAACTGGCGGTGACGGTGGCGGCCTCCTACGCGGCGCACCTGATCGAAAAGCGCCAGTCGGTGGGGCTGGCGGTGAACGGGGTGGACCAGGTTGCGACCGGCGGCCACCTGCTGTCGCCGACGCTGGTGGATGAGTTGCGGGAGCAGCGCTCGCCGTTCGTGCCGGTGGGCAAGGGCCGCCGGCACCTGATGACGCTGCTGGAGTTGCTGGCGCGGGTGGGGCTGTTGACCGGGGCGGACATGGGCCGGCTGCTGCGGCAGGAGGCGGCGCGGCTGCCCTGGGGCTCGACGCTGGTGGTGGTAACCGGCCGGGCCGACGAGGAGCTGCTGGCGATGCTGCGGGGACGCCGCCAGGGAGGGCACAACGTACTGGCCGTGTTTACCGACGCCGATGAGGCGGCCGAGTCGGTGGCGGCGGCGCGGGCGTCCGGGATCGCCACGCGGGCCGTGACCGACCGCGAACAACTGGGGGCCGACCCGGGCTATGCCGCGGTCTCGTAGCCGGGCGATCCTGTGGGGCATCGTGACCTTCGGCTACGCAATGGTGACGCTGGGGATGGCGTTCTTCATGCACCAGGCGGGCCTGCCGGAGATGCGCGCCGGGGCCAGCTTCGCGGCGCTGGTGGTGGTGTTTTCGCTGCGCGTCTACATGGGCGGGGTGCAGGAACGGCATCCGTCGGATCGCATCTCGTGGCGGGACTGGTTTGTGTTCGCGCTGCCGCCGCTGCTGATGGTGCGGCTGCTGGGGATCGTGGATGAGGGCGTGCCGCCGGAGTATGCCGACTGGGTGTCCTCGCTGTTCCCGCTGCTGCTGGATATGCCGATGTTCATCCTGCTGCTGCTGATGGTGGCCACCTGGACCACCGGCGCGCTGCTGGGGGAACAGATCGATGCCCTGCACGCCCAGACCGCCGAGGGGCGTGGCGGGCCGGATATCACCGGGGAGGGCCGGGCCGGCTGGGAACGGCAGGGCCGGGCGATGGCGATGGTGTGGCTGAACCGGGTGGCCGCCGGCGGGGCGGTTATCCTGATCGTGCTGGCGGCGCTGCTGGTGGCGATCCCGCGCTACGTGGATGTTGGCGAGGCGGTGCCGACCGGGGTGGTACTGGTGGTAATCCTGCTGTATTTCGTATCGCTGCTGGTGCTGCACAGCTACGCGAGCCTGGTGCGCCGCCAGACCAACTGGACCCTGGACGGGGTGCCGCAGACGCCGGGGATCGCGACCAACTGGCTGCGGGCGACGATGCTGGTGCTGGGCGTGGCGCTGCTGGTAGTGGTGTTCCTGCCCCGGTTCGAGGCGCCGGATATCGGGGCCGGGGTGAGCCCGCTGGTGGGGATGGCACAGTTTGTGTTCGGGCTGCTGTCGGCGCCGTTCGTGCTGATCATCTTCCTGCTGGGCAAGTTCTTCTCGCTGTTCGGGCGCGGCGGGGAGAACGGTGGCGAGGCGGCGGTAAGGCCGGACCTATCGGTGCTGCAGGGCTCGGGCAACGACGATTTGATGGCGTTCCTGCAATCGGCCTTCCTGTGGGTGGTGCTGGGATTGGCCGCCTACCTGATCGTGCGGCGCCTCCAGACGCGCCGCGGCGGGCTGGCGGGAATCGGGGCGGCCTGGCGCTGGCTGGCGGGAATGGCGCGCTGGCCGCGAATGCTGGCCGAAATACTGCGCGGATTCTTCGCGGTGGCCGGCGAGACGGTGGCCGAGGCGGCGGTGGCGACCCGCGCTGGGCTGGCGCGGCTGCGGGGAGTTTCAGTCGGGCTGGGGTCAGCGCGGGAAGCCGCGCCGGTGACGAATCGCGAACGGGTGTGGCGGGCCTATCGGGGCGTGCTGGAGGCGGCGGATGCCGCCGGGCACCCCCGGCAGGGGGCGCAGACGGCGGAGGAGTTTCGCCAATCGCTGGAACCGCACCTGGCGACCGACCGGGAGAGCCTGCGCACCGTGACCGAGGTGTTTGTGCGGGCGCGCTATTCGCGAACCGACCCGGAGGCGGCCGGCGTAGAACGAGCGCAGGCCAGCGCGGCGCGGGTGGAGGCGCGGCTGCGTGGGACGGCCGCACTGGAGCCGGTCTAGCGGGAGACGGCGGCCGGGCGCGGAGACGGGCGGTGACCGTGCCCTGGAACAAAGACGGTCGGAGACCGTTCTGCGAGAATCGGGGCATGCAGGACCTGTTTGATCACGGAGCCGAGGAAGACCGGGCGGCGCAGGCGCCGCTGGCGGCGCGGATGCGGCCGCGCTCGCTGGAGGAGTTCCTGGGACAGGCACACATCGTGGGCGAGAAGGCGCCGCTGGGCGCGGCGCTGCGCAATGACCGGCTGTGGTCGGTGATCCTGTGGGGGCCGCCGGGGACCGGCAAGACGACCCTGGCGACGATCGCGGCGCGGCTGACGAAGAGCCGCTTCATCGCCCTGAGCGCGGTGACTAGCGGGGTGAAGGACATCCGCGCAGCGGTGGCCGAGGCCCGCGAGGAGACCCGGCTGTATCGACGCCGCACGCTACTGTTCATCGACGAGGTGCACCGCTTCAACCGCGCCCAGCAGGATGCGCTGCTGCCGCACGTCGAAGACGGCACGGTGATCCTGTGGGGGGCGACGACCGAGAATCCGTACTTCGACGTGATCGGGCCGCTATTGAGTCGGGTGCGGGTCCTGCAGCTACAGCCGCTGGGCGAGGCGGAGTTGCGCGCGATCGTGACCCGCGCGCTGGCCGACGAGGAGCGGGGACTGGCCGGTGACGGGCTGCAACTGGCGGGGGCGGCAATGGACTTCGTGGCCGAGCGCGCCGATGGTGACGCGCGGGTGGGGCTGAACTGGCTGGAGGCGGCAGCAGAACTGGCGCGGGGCGAGGGCCCCGGGCAGATCGAAGTCGAGACCCTGGAGCGGGCGATGCTGCAGCGGCAGGTGCGCTACGACCAGGCCGCGGATCACCACTACGACACGATTTCGGCCTTCATCAAGAGCATCCGCGGCTCGGACCCGGACGGGGCGATCTTCTGGCTGGCGAAGATGGTGGAGGCCGGTGAGGCGCCGGATTTCATCGCGCGAAGGCTGCTGATCTCAGCGTCGGAGGACGTGGGCAACGCCGACCCGGGGGCACTGCCGCTGGCGCTGGCGGCCTACCAGGCCGTGGAGCGGCTGGGATTGCCGGAGGCGACTTATCCGCTTGCCCAGGCAACGCTGTACCTGGCGAGCGCGCCGAAGAGCGACTCGGCCGGCAGCGCACTGAGCGCGGCGCGGGCCGCAATTCGGGAAGGCGCCGACGTGACCGTGCCGCTGCATCTGCGCAATGCGGCGTTCTCGGCGGCGGCCGAAATGGGCCACAGCGAGGGCTACAAGTACGCCCACAACTTCCCGGGGCATTTCGTGGCGCAGGACCACCTGCCGGACGCCGAGCGGCACCGGCGGTTCTACCGGCCGGCGGACACCGGCGTGGAGGTCGAGGCGGCGCGACGGCTGCGCGAGTGGTGGGGCGAGCGGTACGCGGAGGAGGGCTCGGCGGGGGAGTAGCGGCTAGGTCGGCGGGCGGGCGGCGGTGCGGGGGGCCGGCGGGGTCTTGCCGAAGTAGCGCTTGAGCGTCGAACGGAAGGCCGACTGCTGAACGTGGTTCATGTACAGGTCGACGTGGGTGGGACGGTCGCCCTTGGTCTCGAAGCGAATGCGGCCCTGTCCGATGCCGTAGCGGGTGAAGGCGTCCCAGCGGTGGATCGGGCCGTTACCCAGCGCGAAACCCTCGGTGGTGAAGACGTAGCGGGTGGGCATGATGAGCGCGGCGAAGATGGCCATGATGACGAACATTTCGCCGAGGCCGTCGTTAGTGAGGCGCAGGTCGGCCAGGGCGGTGATGCCGGTGATGCGGCCGATCCAGAAGAGGTTGGCCAGGCCCAGCGCGATCATCATGTTGGTGCGGTGGAGGAGCATCTTTTGCATGAAAGTGAGCCGGGTGTCGTGCACCTGACGGCCCGGGGCACGCCGCGAGAAGGGCGCCCAGACGCGGTTGAACATCATGGCCACCGAGGTCATGGCCAGGATCAGCAGGACGAGTGAGGGGATGTTTTCGGTCGGCATATGGCAGGGGTGAGAGGGTTCGGCGCGGGCCGTTGAACGCGGCCAGGGCCAATCGGCGGTACAGTAGAATCCTAGCAAGAGAATAACCCGAGCCCCGTTCGGAAAGCAGCATCCGGGAGCGTCGTATGTCGGGACATTCCAAATGGTCGACGATCAAGCGGGCCAAGGCGGCAACCGACGCCAAGCGCGGGCAGCTATTTTCGAAACTGAGCGGCGAGATCGCGGTGGCGGCGCGAATGGGGGGGGCGGACACGGACGCCAACTACCGGCTGAAGATGAGCATCTCGCGGGCCCGAGCCGCCAATATGCCGGTGGCCAATATCGAACGGGCCATTCAACGCGGCTCGGGGGTGGGCGGCGAGGCCGACCTGGTAGAACTGGCCTACGAGGGCTATGGGCCGGGTGGCGTGGCGATCTTTATCGACGTGATCACCGATAACAAGAACCGCTCGGTGGCCCAGGTGCGCAATGTGCTGGACACCTCGGGCGGGCACCTGGGGGAGACCGGGAGCGTGGCCTGGCTTTTTGAGCCGCGCGGAGAAATCAGCCTTGACCTGGGCGAGCGCGACTTTGACGACGTGTTCATGATGGCGGTGGACGCCGGAGCGGAGGACGTGGAGGAGGACGACGGGATGGTGTTCGTCTGGACGCGGGCGGACCGGCTGGACGCGGTGCGGCAGGAACTGGTGGCGGCCGGCCTAGAAATCGAGAAGGCCGAACTGGGCCGGGTGGCGCAGGCGCCGCTGGACCTAGAAGAACGACAGGCGGTGCAGGTGCTGCGGCTGGTGGACAAATTGGAGGACCTGGACGACGTGCGCAAGGTGGATACGAACCTGAACCTGCGGGAGGAAGTCGTTGCGGCCTACGCGACGGCGTAGATGCTGAGCGGACGGAGCCGCCGTGGGGTCGGGGCGGGGTTGTCTTTCGCGAACGAGAGCGCGGGCGAGCGGTGTGGGGGTGGGGTTTGATAGCCCGCATAGAAGGCGTGGTGGTGGCCGGCGGCGTGGACTGGCTGGACGTGCAACCGGACGGCGTCGGGCTGGTGCTGCGGGCCAGCGTGGTGGAGAGCACGGCGGCGCGCTTCGTGGGTGGCGGGGAAAATGTGACCCTGCACACCCACCTGCACTCGGCCGACGACGGGCCGGGGCTGTTTGCCTTCGAAACCCGGGAGGAGCTGGAGGTTTTCCAGACGCTGATCGGCGTGTCGGGAGTGGGTCCGAAGCTGGGCACCCGGGTGCTGTCGGCGCTGAGCCCGGACCGGCTGATCGCGGCGATCAACAACGAGAGCAACAAGATCCTGCAATCGGTACCGGGGGTGGGGGCACGGACGGCAGGGCGGCTGGTGCTGGAGTTGAAGGGGAAACTGGTGGAGTCGGCGGCGGCGGCGGCGCAGCCGGAGGGCAGCGAGGAGGCGTTGGAGGCGCTGCTGGCGCTGGGCTACTCGCGGGCCGAGGCGCTGGACGGACTGACCCGGGGGACCGAGCCGGACATGTCGGTGGAGATGCAGATATCGGCAGCGCTGCGCGCGCTGGCGAGTCGATGATCGTGCAAATGGATGTGCGGGAGAGGGCGGCTGTGCCGCTGGCCAGTCGGTGATGCCAGGAGCGAGAGCGCGAATGTGGGCGGCTGTGCCGCCGCTGGCGAGTCGGTGATGGTGGCGAGAACTTGATGGCGGAAGGGCCGGACCGGGTCGTGGCGCCGGAGGCAAAGTCGCCCGAATTGCAGCAGGACGCGGCGCTACGTCCGCGCAGTCTAGAGAACGACGAGTTCATCGGGCAGCCGAAGACCAAGGCCGGGCTGCGTATCCTGTTGCAGGCCGCCCGACAACGCGGCGAGGCCGTGGACCACATCCTGATCTCCGGTCCGCCGGGACTGGGTAAGACCACCCTCGCCTACATCGTCGCCCGCGAGATGGGGGCCAAGATCCGCGTGACCAGCGGGCCGGCCCTCGAGCGGCCGGGGGACCTGGCGGCCACCTTGAACAGCCTGGCGAAGGGCGACGTGCTATTTATCGACGAGATCCACCGCCTCGGCAAGCCGGTGGAGGAAATCCTGTACCCGCCGATGGAAGACGGGCAATTGGATCTGGTGGTGGGGGTGGGGGGCGGGGCGGCCCGGACCTACCGGATCGCGCTGCCGCCGTTCACGCTGGTCGGGGCGACGACCCGCCTAGGGCTGCTGTCGGCGCCGCTGCGGGATCGCTTCGGCGCGATCTACCGGCTGGATTTCTACGACGAGGCGGAGTGCGCGCAGATCGTGCGGCGCTCGGCCGGGCTGCTGGGGGTGGAGATGGATGAGGCCAGCTGCGCGGACATCGCAAAACGAGCCCGGGGTACGGCGCGGGTGTGCAATCGATTGCTGCGCCGGGTACGCGACTACGCCGAAGTTGAGGGCGATGGGCGGATCAGCGGGGACATCGCGGCGACCGCGCTGGCGGCGCTGGCGGTGGACGAGCGCGGGCTGGACGACATGGACCGGCGCATCCTAGAGACGATTGTGGACAAATTCGGGGGCGGGCCGGTGGGGCTGGGGACGATCGGCGCGTCGCTGTCCGAGGACCCGACCACCCTGGAGGACTACCACGAGCCGTACCTGCTGCAACTGGGCTTCATCGCGCGGACGCCACGCGGGCGGGTGGCGACACGGCGCGCCTACAAGCACCTGGGGCTGGAACCACCGAAGGCGGCCAGCGACCAGCCGTCGCTGTTTTAGGCCGGCCGGATGAGTGGGGCGGACGTCGGCGTGCACATCTTCGCCGCCGGGCGGGTGCAGGGGGTGGGGTTCCGCTATTTCGTGGTCCACGAGGCGAAACGGCTGGGGGCGCGGGGGATCGTGCGCAATCTGCTCGACCGGCGGGTGGAGGTCCGCGCCGAAGGGACGCGAAGTTCGCTCGAAGCACTGGTGGAGGCGGTACAATCAGGCCCGACGCTGGCATCTGTTTTGGCGACCGAGGTTCGCTGGGTAGATGCGATCGGAAGGTTTGACGGATTTCGCGTAGAAGCATGACAGACGGCCAGGCGACAGCGAGCCAGGCGACAGCGAGCGAGGCGGCGGAGACTTCTATCCGCGACCGCGGCTCCCCGAGGAGAGGTCAGTTCTTGGCGTGGGGGTTCCTGCTGCTGTCGTTTGCGGTGTTTGTGGTGGCGGTGGTGTTCTTGCCGGCGCAAATCGCCTCGGTGGTGGGAAGGCTGACCATCGAAGCCCCGCTGGAAGCCCACCCGATCGAGGGAACGGTGCTGCTGCAGGGTCCGTTTGACACGGCCTGGAAGCAACTGAGGGACAGCGCCGAAGCCACACCGGGGACCCGCTTCAGCACCGATGGGCGCTCGCGGGTGTTCATGGAATTCTTCGACGGCAGCACCCTGGAGCTCTACAACAACACCGAGATGGTGCTGGTGGAGAGCGAACGCGGGCGGTTTGACGAGGCGCGCAAACGGGTCGTGCTGGAGCTGGTGCGGGGACGGATGGCGATGGGCGTGGCACACACCGACGCCGAGGAGTCCCGGCACGTGGAGATCCGGACGCCGACCGGCCACATGCTGTTGCTGGAGGGCAGCTATGTGGTGGAGGTCTTCGCCGACGAACACGTCGAGGTGATGGTGCGGCGCGGTAAGGCCACCTTCTTCGCCGATGGCAACCTGGCCGAAGTGGGGGCCGGGGGACGCGGCGGCTACGGACCGGACATGACATCCACCGCCGATCTGCCGCCGCTGGCGGCCCTGGTGGAGGATTCGCGGCTGGCGCTGCCGCTGAACCTGAGCCCCTGGCGGGCGTTTATCGCCACCGAATCGGGACCTAGTGGACGCACGATTGAAATCGCCGCGGAAGCCGAGCCGGGCGATGTGCCGGGGCTGGGCCGTGATTTTGGCTACGCCTTCCGCCGGATGTCCGGCGACGAGGAAGTGAACCGGCACGGCGAGGCGGGTATCGCGCAGATCGTGAACCGCGATGTGCGCGACTTTGCCCAGTTGCACATCCGCGCCCGGGTGCGGGTGGACTACCAGGGGCTCTCCGGCGGCGGGTCGCTGGGTACCGAGTATCCGATCATGATCAAGCTCTTCTACATCGACAACCACGGCCAGGACCAGATCTGGTACCAGGGTTTCTACGCCCAGAACGACGACGGGTTCTCGGTCTCGGGCGGCACCGCGGTGCCAGCCGGGGAGTGGGTGCTGTATGACAACCCGAATCTGCTGCAGGTGTTGAATCCGACGCCGGTGTTCATCCGGCGGATCGAGGTGCTGGGCTCGGGCTGGGACTTCGACGCGGTGGTGACGGAAGTGGTTCTCGAAGGGCGCTAGGCGGATCGGCCCGCGGATGACAAACGGGATCGACGCGATCGAGATCGAACGGATCGCGGGGGTGCTGGAACGGCACGGGGAACACTTTCTGGGCAAGGTCTATACCGAGCGCGAGATCGCGCATTGCCAAGGCAGGGTGAATGAACTGGCAGCGCGCTTCGCGGCCAAGGAAGCGATCTCGAAGGCCCTGGGCACCGGACTGCGCAGCGTCTATTGGCGGGAGATGGAGATCGTGTCGGACCCTCGCGGCAAACCGCTGGTGGTGCTGCACGCGAACGCGAAACGCCGCGCCGAGAGCCTGGGGATCAACGACTTGGCGGTCAGCCTGACCCACAGCCGGGGCCTGGCGATGGCCGTGGTGACCGGGTTGCTGGGCGGAGGGGATTGAGATGAGCGGCGGGTACCTGGCCACCGTGGCCGAAATGCGGGCCCTCGAAGCGGCGGCGATCGCGGCCGGCACCCCGGAACCGCAGCTGATGGAGAACGCCGGCGCGGCGATCGCACGGGAAATCCTGGGCGCGCTGGGGGCGGCGGGGGGGCGGCGGGTGCTGGTGCTGGTGGGGCCGGGGAACAACGGCGGCGACGGCCTGGTGATCGCCCGATACCTGGCCTGGGCCGGGGCTTCGGTGGACGTGGTGCTGGAGCGCCCGCGCGATGGCGATCAAAACCTGGAACTGGCGCGGGCCGAGTGGGTGCGGGTGCATGAGTTCGGCGCCGTGCGGCTGGAGCGACTGGCGCAGCGGGCGGACGCGATCGTCGATTGCCTGCTGGGAATCGGGAGCACCCCGCCGCTGCGCGGCGGGGTGCTGGCGATGCTCCAGGCGACCGCCGGGTACGGCACCCTGCGGGTGGCCTGCGACCTGGCCAGCGGGATCGACGCCGACAGCGGCGCGGCCGACGCGGATGCCTTTCAGGCCGACCTGACCGTGGCCGCCGGGCCGGTGAAATTGGGGAGCCTGCTCTATCCGGCGCGGCGGCCGGGCGGGGAATTGATCGGGACGGACATCGGGCTGCCCTGGGAAGCGCTGGAGGACCTGGCGGGACGGACCATCGAGGACGCCGGGACGCGGCTGGCAAAGCGGCCGGCAGACGGGCACAAGGGGACCTATGGCCGGGCGCTGGTGGTGGCCGGGAGCGGGCGGTTTCGGGGGGCGGCGACGCTGTGCTGCCTAGGGGCGCTGCGGGCCGGGGCCGGCTACGTGACCCTGGCCGCGATCGAGCCCGTGGTCGCGGCGACGGCGGCGATGACGCCGGGGGTGACGCTGGAGCCGCTGCCGGAAGAAGACGGCGGGCTGGGGGCGGCGGCCGGCGCGCGGTTGGCGGAGCTGGCCAACGCGGCCGGGGCAACGGTGGTGGGTCCGGGACTGGGCAGGACGGCGGGGACGGCGTCGGTTGTCCGGGAGATGCTGGCCGGGGCGGACCCGGGTTGCCGGCTGGTGCTGGACGCGGACGCGCTGAACGTGCTGGCGCCGCTGGCTGGGGCGGTGCGCGATTCGCGGGCCGACGTCATCCTGACGCCGCACCCGGGCGAGATGGCACGGCTGCTGGGCAAGACGACCGCGGCGATCGGCACCGACCGGCCGGGGGCGGCCCGCCGGGCGGCGGAGCAGAGCGGGGCGGTGGTGGTGCTAAAGGGCGCCGGGACGGTGGTGGCAACTCCGGCAGGCGACTACGCGGTCGCCCCGCAGGCGGCGCCGGCGCTGGCGACCGCCGGATCGGGGGACGTGCTGGCTGGGATCATCGCGGCGCTGCTGGCGCAGGGTATGGCCGGCTTCGCGGCGGCCACCGCCGGGGTGCTGATCCACAACCGCGCTGGGGTACGCGCCGGCGAAGGGATCGGGTTGGCCGGAACGATCGCCGAGGATCTGCCGGAATTTGTGCCGGGGATCCTGGAGGAACTGCGGGGCTAGTCGGGCCAGTCGGTTTCGTCCGTCTTGTTTTCGTCGCAGTGGATCTCCCAGGTTTCGTCGACCAGGCGCTCGATGGTATCGCGGGCGAAACCGCGCCGCTGCAGGTGGGCGCCGAGTTTCTGTCGGAAGGTGCGCCAGTCCAGGTCAGCAAGATCCGCAGCGCGACGCTCAGCGACCGGCCGGGCGACGTCGATCTCGTCGGGGTAGGCGCGCTCCAGCGCCGCATCGATGACCGCCTCGGCGACGCCCTTCTCGGAAAGTTCACGGCGGATCAGGAACATGCCCTTCGGCCGCATATCGACCCGGGAGACGATCCAGGCGCGGGCGAAGTCGGCGTCGTTGAGATGGCCCTGGCGGGTGAGCTCTTCGAGGACCGGGGCGATGGCCGCGGCGGGCAGTTCCTCGCACTGCAGGCGGCGGTCGATTTCGAGAGTGCTGCGGGGCCGTTCGCGCAGGAAGCGGAGGGCGACGGCGCGGCCGTGGCGCAGATGGCTTTGATGGAGGGCCTGCTGGAGTTCTTCGGCGGTGACGGTGAGCCCGTTGCCGAAGCCGAATTCGGAGAAGACCTCGCGGCGCAGTTCCAGCGACTCGCCGTCGGTGAACTCAACCCGGGTCCAGCCCTTGCGGACCTCTTTGAAGTAATGACCGGCGACTTCGGGCATGTCAGCGGTGTTCCGGTGACGGGGCGGAAGGGCTGAACCATCTGACTGAGGCCTTGCCCTTGCGTACCTCTTTGAAGTAACGACCGGCGATTTCGGGCATGTCAGCGGTGTTCCGGTGACGGGGCGGAAGGGCTGGACCATCTGACTGAGGCCTTGCCCTTGCGGACCTCTTTGAAGTAATGACCGGCGATCTCGGGCATGTCAGGCACCGGCCGTTCGCACGAGACCAGCGCCGCAGGGCACGCTAGAAGCGGGACTTCTGCCAGCGATAGGCGATTACCGTGACGACGGCGGTGAGGTAGTAGAAGAAGCCGCGGAGGAGGAGATCGATGAAGGTCTCGGGCAGGGAGGGGCGGGGGATTAGACCGTCGGCGGACACGACGAGGCCGGCGCTGGCCAGCACGCCGATGACGACCACCGCCACAAGCAGGCCCTGGATGATGGAGGTGGCGCCGAGATAGATGGCGCCGCGCATGCCGCGATCGCGCTGGATACCGTCGAGACGCGTGGCAATCAGGAAGCCGACACCGATGCCGAGGATGACGCCCCAGTTGGAGAAGGGGCTGTCGATGCTGACGAAGACGTGGACCAGGGCGATGGTCGTCGCGATGGCGACGAAGCGCAGCACTTGGCCGGCGGCGCGGGCGCGGCGCTGGACCGCCGGCGGCGGCAGGCCCAGGCACTCGAAACAAATGTTGCCGGCGTCGGTGCGCTCCAGGCAGTCGGTGCAGTAGGGGCGCTTGCAGCGAATACAACGCAGCATGGTGTCGGCGGTGCAGTGCGAGCAGACCAGGGTGGGCTCGTAGCCGCTGGGAGTGGTGGGCGGCCCGGGGGCGTGCCCGCGACTGTGGTTATGATCGTGGGAATGCCCGTCGCCGTGGTCGTGATCGTGTTGGTACTGGTGGTCGATCAAGGGAGGACTCCGCGGTCAGCCGGCGGCGCTATTCGCCGGATTTGTCGCCGGCCCTTGCCTTGCCGGCCCGGGCGAAATAAGTAGGCCATTCGGCGAGTTGAAGCTCTGTACCGGTGGCGAGACGGCCGATGTTGGGCCGATGCTGCCAGATAATCAGCGCGGCGGTCGGGCCCATGAAGATGAGGCCCCAGGGTGAGCGCCACAGGCCGCTGAGGTAGAGGACGGCGCCGACAAGGACCGCCGCCAGCGTGCCCATCAGCGAGCCGAGCGAGACGTAGCGCAGGACGACGACGATGCTGATGGAGACGATGCCGCCGGCCAGCCCGGCGATGGGGTAGATGACCCACACCGCGCCGAAGGCGGTAGCGACGCCGCGCCCGCCCCGGAAACCGGCGAAGACCGACCAGCTATGCCCGAACACCGCGAACACCGCAACGCCGGCCTGGACCCAGGGGGCCTCGGGCAGGATGAGCCCGGCGAATAGCGTGACCAAGAGGCCCTTGAAGAAGTCGCCGACGAACACCCACAGGCCAGCCTTCCAGCCCAGGATGCGGAAGGCGTTGGTGGCGCCCATGCTCTTGCTGCCGAGCGCGAAGAGATCGACGCCGTAGAAAATCTTGCCGATGACCAGGCCGAACGGGATCGCACCGGCCAGGTAGGCGGTGACAAACAGGGCGGCTATGAGGATGATTTCGCCGGTTGTCACACGCTCTCCATCTACTGATTACGCCCGCGGGCGTCGGAATCTTCCCGGTTCCCCCTGACGACCATCTTAACCGCTGCGCCCTGGAGTCCGAACTCTTCGCGGATGCCGTTTTCGAGGTAGCGGACGTAGTTGCGCTGAATCCGGCGGGCGTCGTTGAAAAAAAGCGTGAAGGTGGGAGGGCGGGTGCCGGTCTGGGTGGCGTAGCGGAAATGGGCTGGCAGACCGCCGCGGCTGGGCGGGGGTCGGCGGCCGACCCAACCGTTGATGAACTGGTTGAGGCGGCCCGTGGTGATCGCGAAACGAGTGCCATGGTCGACCTTCAGCGCGGTGGACAGGATCAGGTTCGTGCCGATGCCGGTGAGCGCGGAGAGGCGCAGGATCGGGGCGTGGGCGACGAAGGCGAGCCGGCTCTGCATGTTCTCTTCGGCACGCCGGATCGAATACTCGTCGTCGACGATGAGGTCCCATTTGTTCGCCAGGATCACCAGGCCGCGGTAGTACTCGGAGACGTAGCCAGCGATGTGGGCATCCTGGTCGGTGGCGCCCTCGGTGGAGTCGAGGACCAGCAGGCAGACGTCGGCGCGGCGGACGGAACTCAGCGCGCGCAGGACTGAATACCGCTCGACGCCGGCCTCGACCCGGCCGCGCCGGCGCAGGCCGGCGGTGTCGACGAGCAGGATCTCGCGGCCATCGTAGGTGATGGTGGTATCGACGGCATCGCGAGTGGTGCCGGCGATTTCGCTGACCAGGGCGCGGTCTTCGCCGGCTAGGAGGTTGAGCAGGGAGGATTTGCCGACGTTGGGCCGGCCGACAATGGCCAGCCGCGGGCGGTCGTCACGCAGGTCGGCGACGGCTTCGCTGTCGGGAAGCATCTCTACGATGCGGTCGAGAGCGTCGGCGACGCCGTGGCCGTGCTGGGCGGAGACCGGGAGCGGCTCGCCAAGCCCGAGGCGGAAGTAGTCGGGGGCGTCCTGGGCGCGGGCGGCGGTGTCGCACTTGTTGACCAGCACGATCGCCGGTTTGTCGCCGCGCCGGGCGACCGCCGCGACCGCCTGGTCACGGTCGGTGATGCCACCGAGGACATCCGTGACCAGGACCAGCAGGTCGGCTTCGCCGAGTGCAGCGCGGGCCTGCTCTTCGGCGGCTTCGGCGAGTTCGTCGAGCCCGCGGGTGTGCAGCCCGGCGGTGTCGACCAGCAGGAAGTCGTGGCCACCCCAGTTGACCGTCTGGTAGGAGCGATCGCGAGTGGTGCCGGGGAGGTCCTCGATGATGGCCTGGCGGCGGCCGACGATGCGGTTGTACAGGCTGGATTTGCCCACGTTGGGGCGGCCGACCAGGGCGACGATGGGGAGGTTGAGATTCACGGGGAGGTGACCCCGGCGAGGGCCGCCGGATCGAGCGGGTTGCCGCCGATTCCGGCGAGGACACCGTGGTATTTCTCGGGGAGCAGCCGGGCGATGTGTCGGAGCATCTCCCAGGCGGCCCATTCGGCGGAATGGCGACGGCTGAGACCGGCGGGCGGATCGAGACGAAAGAGCTTGCCGATGCGAAGTCCGACGCGCCGGGCGGGGCCACTCGGCAGGCGGCTGATGCTGACGTGCTCGCTGCCGTAGAGACCGACCGGGAGGACGGGGACGCCGGCCTTGAGGGCCAAGTAGCCGGCGCCGGGGAGGGGGGTGGCGAGGGCGTCGGTGCTGCTGCGGGTACCCTCGGGGAAGAGCATCACGGGATTGCCGCGCTCAAGCAGGTCGAGAGCGCGACGCACGGCGCCGAAGTCGTTGCCGGCGCGGTCGACCGGGAAGGTCCCGAGCAGCCGTAGCCCGAATCCGATGACCGGGTAGGCGAAGAGCTCCTTCTTGACCATGAAGTTGATGGGCTGCGGGAAGGCGCGGCAGATGTACTCGGGGTCCGAGAAATTGAGGTGATTGCCGACGATCAGATAGGGACCGTCGGCCGGGATGTTTTCGAGTCCGCTGACAGTCTGCTCGTCGGTGAATAACTCGACCCAGCGGCCCATGGTCCCGATGAAGAGTTTGTAGAAGGCGCGCCGGTAGAGTGGCCAGTCGGAGGTGGCCATCAGGGAGCCCCGTCCGGGTTCGGGAGTTGGCGGTAGGCGGTGATGATTTGCGCGGCGACCGCTTCGGCGTCGAGCGCGTCGGTGTCGATGACAAGGGCGCCTTCGGGGACGCGGAGCGGGGCGGTCTTGCGGCCGGTATCGATGCGGTCGCGGTTCTGCATGAGTGAAAGAATCTGCTCGTAGTCGGACTCGCCCTCGGCGGCCTCCTGCTCGCGGTGCTTGCGGCGGGCGCGAACTTCGGGCGAAGCGTCGAGGTATACCTTGACCTCGGCCTGCGGCCAGACGACCGTGCCGGCGTCGCGGCCAGCGACCACCACCCCGCCAACGCGCAGGGTCTCGCGCTGCTTGGGCAGCAGGACCCGACGGACCTCGGGATGGCGGGCGACGTCGGAAACAATCCCTTCGACTTCCGGCGAGTAGAGGTCGTCGCGGACGTCGTGCGTGTTGACGATCACACGCTGGCCGGATGCCCGGGAGGGATCGGGGTGGACCTGGATGGCGAGATCGGCGGCGACGCCGGCGGCGAGCTGCTCGTCGTCGGCGTCAAGGCCCTGGCGGTCCATGACCCAGGCGACGCTGCGATAGAAAAGGCCGGTGTCCACAAGCACCAGACCCAGCTCGCGGGCCAGGATGCGGGAGACGGTGGTCTTGCCGGAGCCGACGGGTCCGTCGAGGGTGACGACCGGGAGTGGCAAGGGAGGTCTCCAGTTGGGGTTGGGACGGCGGCGGGACGGCGCGGCGACAGGGAAGCTGGCTGGTTCCGGGCCCGGCTCACGAACAGAGGGATTATACGGTGGGAAGCGGCCCCGGCGGTGGGGTATTCTGCCAGGCGAGTTGCGGCAAGGAGGATCGGATTGGCGGAGCGGGCGATGGGAACGGACGACGCGGGGGATGTGAATGAGAGGACGCGAGCGGCCTGGGAACGCAATGCCGGGTTCTGGGATGAGTGGATGGGCGATGCCGGCAACGACTTCCAGCGGCTGCTGGTGTGGGCGCCGGCGGAGCGCCTGCTGGGCCGGGGGATCGGGTGTTGGATGTGGCCTGCGGGAACGGCAATTTTGCCCGCCGGCTGGCGGCGCGGGGAGCGCGGGTGGTGGGGTTTGATTTCGCGGAAGGGATGATCGAGCGCGCGCGGGCTTATCCGCAGGTTCCGGAGGGCGCGATCGAGTACGCGGTGGTGGATACGACGGATGCGGACACGCTGGACGGATTGGCCGGCAAGCCGTTTGATGCGGCGGTGGCAAACATGGCCCTGATGGACATCGTCGACATCGGGCCGCTGCTGGAATTCCTGGCACAGAACCTACGGCCGGGAGGACGGTTCGTGTTTTCGGTGAGCCACCCGCTGACCGGGACGGCGCAGAGCCCGCTTCGGGAGCGGGCTGAGGACGGGGGTGGGGAGGCGCTGGAAGAACCGGTGTTCCCGGAGGACCCGTCGCTGGCGGGCGGGGATGGGGGATGGGCGGACCACTTTCGGGAGTTCCCGCCAGCTCTGGTGGTGCGGTTGCGAAGGCCGGCGGTCGGCGCAGGCGGGTAGAAAGAAACGCTCGGCCGCGGGCTAGATCAGGCTTCGCCCTCGGCCCAGGCTTTGATCAGGTGGTGGGCGATGGCGATTTCGGCCGGGACATTGAGGTCGGGGTTCTTGCCTTCGAGAGCCAGAAGGACATCGGCGCGCTTGACCCAACGAACGTCGGACATCTCGACTTCGTCGAATTGGATTTCGGTGGAGATGGCCTCGGCGTGGCAGCCGATCATGAGCGACGAGGGGAAGGGCCAGGGCTGCGAGGAGTGGTAGCGGACTTCGCCGACGCGGACGCCGGCCTCTTCCATAACCTCGCGGCGGACGGCTTCTTCGATGGATTCACCCTGGTCGATGAAGCCGGCGAGGGCGGAGTACATCTTCATGCGCGAGAGCCGGCCGCGGGATTGGCCGAGGATGCAACGGTCGCCGCGGGAGACGACGACGATGATGACAGGGTCGGTGCGGGGGAAGTGCTGGGCGCCGCAGTCGGGGCACTTGCGGACCTGGCCGCCGCGCTGCTGGTTGGAGGGGGAGCCGCAGACGCTGCAGAAGCGATGGCGGTGATGCCAGTCGATCTGGGCGCGGGCCTGGGCGACGATGCCGGCGTCGGTGGCCGGCAGGACGGCGCCGGCAGCGCGGACTTCTTCGAACTGGAGTCCGTCCAGGTTGAGCTCGGTGATGGGGTCATCGAGTTCGCTGACATCGATGGCGAAGTGGGCGGTGGCGTCGCGAAGACCGAGGAAGCAGGGTTCGACGGTGATGCCCGGGCCCGCGACCCGGTCCGGCGGCAGCCAGGCGGGGGAGACCGGGTTGTCAGTGGTGAGAAGAACGTTGAGATTCCAGAAGAGCAGGAAGCGGCTGGCGGGATCGCGGACCCGGGCGCCGAGCCAGGTGTCGTCGCGACGAACGCGTTCGCCGCGATCGAGGGGGTTGGCGCCGAATACGTGCGGGTCTCTCACGGGGCCTGAGGGTCTTTCCTGTGGCTGCGGGGGGCGGGGTGGGGCGCGCCGTTCGCGCCGGATCGAGTCGCGCCCCCCGGGGCCCGTTCCGTCCAAGAAAGGATAGCGAACCGGGGCGCGGGGGGACAGGCGCGGTTTTGCTAGCCTTGCCCCAGATCAGGATGGGTGGGGGCTACCGGGGAAGTAGCGCATGGCGCCGAGTGAGGGTGAGCGGGAACAGTTTCGCGAGGCCGGGTTCTTTGTCACGGAACGGCTGTTCGCCGATGAGTTGCTGGATCGCATCGCCGGTGATTTCGAGCGGTTGCGATCCGAGCAGGACGCGGCGATCCGGGCAGCCGGCGAGCGCCAGGGCATAAGCCTAGAGGGCCGGAATTTCATTGCCGGTATTGACGAGAAGAGCGCGGCCGGGCGGGAACTCTGCACGGGGGCGGGGCTGGTGGAGACGGCGGTGGCGTTGATGGGACCGGACCTGCGGCTGTACTGGAACCAGGCGGTGACGAAGGCGCCGCGCAGCGGAGCGTCGTTCGCCTGGCACCAGGACTCGGGCTATCACCCGATCGAGCCGGCCGAGTACCTGACGGTGTGGATTCCGCTGGAGGACTCGACGGTGGCGAACGGGACTATTTGGGTGCTGCCGAGTTCGCACCGCGAGGGTTTGCAGGAACACGTCATTGACGAGCAAACCGGCGACAAAGTTGGTTATCAGGGCAACGAGCCGGGGATTGCGGTGGAGGTCAAGAAGGGCGCGGCGGCGGTGTTTTCGTCGCTGTGCCTGCACCGCAGCGGGCCGAACACCAGCGCGGCGCCAAGACGAGCATATGTGGTGCAGTTCGCGCCAACCGACGCGGTGGATCCGAACACCGGCGAGCGCTGGGGCGGATTGCTGGAGGTGGCGCGGGGCGGGCGGGTGGTCGCGGGCTAGAGGGCTGGCGACACGCCGCGCGATTGTCGGGTCGTCGCGGGCCAGAGGGCCGGCGGGTTCGGCGGGTTCGGAGTTGGCGATGTTGCGGAGGTCGAGGAGGAGGTAGTCAAGGATGGCGGAGAGGGCAAGAACCGCGAAGACTACGACCATCGCGGGATGAGCAAGCAATCCGTCGGGATGATCACGCGCAGAGCCGAAAGACAGGAGGGACAACGGTGTAATTAGCAGGGCGGTTGCGATAGCGGCAAGCAGATGATGGCGTACGACGCGCCGGCTGTTCCGCCACACGGCGAGGTACGAGAGGGCTATGAGTAAGCCGGGCACGAAGTGGGGCATCAGGCCACTGCCGACGTGAAATACCGACTGAAACGACAGCGTTACCGTGATCCCGAAAAGGACTGTTTCAAGATTCCGGTCCAGGTAAAACGCTAGGACCGAATATTGCCCAAACTTCGACACGTGGTTGCGGTGAGCCAGCGAGTAGGCTGCGATCACCGTGGCGACGAGGGCGATCAGCCAGAACCAGAGGCTGACGGGCTCGAAGATGTCGAAGAGGAGCTCTATGAAGGTGAAGAAGAAGGAGAGGAAGAGGAGCGAATACAGGGAGATCCGCAATTCCCTCCCCCCGAGGAGCTCCCGGGCGCGAGAGAGGGAAGGAAGGGGCTTGGCGAGGAGGATTTGGGGTACTCGGGCGATGAGAATCCTCTTTTGAGTGCCTTTTCGGGTTGGAATCATCACAGCAATGGGGCGGGCTGAGGCGCGGGAGAACCGGGCCGGTGCGAGGGTCACCGAGCGTGAGCACCGGTGTACCAACAGCCTGAGAAGAGGCAGTTGCGGAGGGGGGTTTTGACTCGAACCCGGGGCGGAAATAAGCTCGGCCGGGAAGATCACGGACCCCGGAAGGATGCCGGTATGGCGAGCGAATCGACGGTGGCGCGGGAGACCGCGAGGTTCCTGGCGAGTCGCGGGATCGAGCGCGTCTACGGCCTGCCCGGCGGCGAGGTGACCCACCTGATCGAGGCGCTGGAGGAGGAGGGGATCGCCTTCGTACTGACCCATCACGAGACCTTCGCGGCGCACATGGCCGACGCCGAGGCGCAGCTGGCGGGCCGCCCGGCGGTGTGCCTGTGCACGGTAGGCCCGGGGGCGACGAATATCGTGAACGGGATCGCCAATTCGATGCTGGATCGGACCCCGGTGCTGCTGCTGATGGGCGAGTTCAACGACTCCGACCGGGCCGAGTGGACGCACATGAATGTGGACCTGCTGGAGCTGTTTCGGCCGGTGTCGAAGCTGGTGGAGCGGATGTACGCGGGCAACTGCGCGGAGTTGTTGGAGCGGGCGTGGGACACGGCAATTGCACCGATGATGGGTCCGGTTTGCGTGGCGCTGTCTTCGGACGACGCGCAGGCTGGTATAGCGGAGACAAATTGGGCGCCAGAGGATGAGGCAAGAACAAGACCGGCGGAGCCGGCGCAGGGCGATGTGCTGCGGGAAAGGCTGGAACAGGCCGAGCGGCCGGCGTTAGTGGCCGGGATCGGCGTGCGCAACCCGGCGATCAGCCAGGGGCTGGCGGAACTGGCGGAGGCGTGGGACGTCCCGATCGTGATCACGCCAAAGGCGAAGGGCTGGGTCAGCTCGGAAGACCCGCGACTGGCGGGTGTGTACGCGTCGTACGGATCGGCGAAGCTGCAGAGCCTGTTGAAAGACGCGGACCTGGTAATCGGCGTCGGCCTGGACGGGACGGATTTCATAAGGCCTTGGCGCTACGGCGAGGTGCTGGACCTGGCGGAGATAGCGCGAGAGGACCCGGCGTTTCCGGCGGAGCGGCTAGTGACCGACGTGGCGGCGACGCTGCGCGACGCGGCGGTGGACGGGACGGCGAAGGGCAGCGGCGTGGACCGGGCGGCGGAGTGCCGGCGGGCGGCGTGGAAGGACGTGGAGGCGAAACCGGAGTCGGACCTGGCGCCGCCGGCCGCCAGCAAGGGCGGCATCCAGCCGTACGCGGCGATCGAGTCGATCCGCGGGACGGTGGGGCGGGAGACGGTGGTGGTGTGCGATGTCGGCATGCTGAAGCTGGCACTGTGCCAGTACTGGGAGGTGTTTTCGCCGAACACCTTCCTGGTCTCGAACGGGCTGTCGACGATGGGCTACGGGCTGCCGGGGGCGATCGGGGCGGCGCACCACGTGGGCGACGAGCCGGTGGTGGCGCTGGTGGGCGATGGCGGCCTGCTGATGTGCCTGGGCGACCTGGACACGCTGGCAAGGACGGGGCGGCGGGTGGTGGTGCTGGTGGCGGTGGATACGACGCTGTCGCTGATCCGGTTGAAGTCGGAAGGCGACAACCTGCGCGGGAGCCCGAACGACTTCGGCACGCCGGATTTCGTGGCAATCGCCACCGGGGTCGGGATGAACGCGGTGCGGGCCGTGTCGGAGTCCGACCTGGCAGCGAAGGTGGAGGAATGCCTGGCGCTGGACGGGCCGTCGCTGATCGAGTTTCCGCTGGATTACCGCGGCTACCGGCGGATGGGGGGATGAGGCAAGGAGTCGAGTTCGTTGCCGCCGGAGAAAACGCGCCCCTATAATCCTTGCGACCACGCGAGACTTTGTGCGAGTGATTTCGCCGCCAATCGATAACTGAATATTGCTCAACTTGACCGGCAAATCGCCGGGTTCCCGGGCAGGGAGGCGGCGTCCGGGGGCCGGCTTATCTAGACTTTTGCGTGCGCGGCCGCGCATTCGGAAATTGTGGCCCGCGCTGGCCGTCCTGACCCTGCTGGCTTCGCTGCTGCCGCCGGCGATTCCCACCGTTAATGCGGCCGCACTGCTGTATCAGGCCGACCAGGTCATCAGCTTCAGCGGATCGGGCAACGGCCACGGCGTCGGGATGTCGCAGTACGGGGCGAAGGGCCGCGCCGAGCAGGGGCAGAACGCGGCGCAGATCGTGGGCGCCTACTACCAGAACACCGCCATCGGCCCGTATGGCACCGACAGCACCCGCGTGCGGGTGATGGTGGATGAGAACTATCTGCCGCCGGCCGCCGATGGCTCCTTCCCGTCGTCGAACAAGCTGCCGGCGAACATCTGGGGCTGGGGCGGGCAGTGGGCCATAGAGGGAGTCACCGGCCCCCTGGAACCGGGCACCCGGCTGACGATGCTGACGAATCCGGCGCGGAACGGCTTCCAGGTGCAGCTGTTCGACCCGGCAGGGAATCACATGATTTCGTTTGCGTTCCCGGGGGCGATGAAGATCATCGCGCTGAACCACGAGACCCGATTGCAGATGTATCACAAGTTCACGCGCTCCGTGCCGGGCTCGAACGGGACGCTCTTCTACGACACCTACCGCGGGGATATCTGGATCCGGCAGAACGCCGAGGGCTACCTGGACACGGTGAACGAGGTGAATCTGGAGGACTACCTGCGCGGGGTGGTGCCGGCGGAGATGCCGTCGAACTGGCCGCACGAGGCGCTGGTGGCGCAGTCGCTGGCGGCCCGGACCTATGCGCTGACCAGCATGAACCCGGGGAACCCCTGGTGGGATATGGACGATACGACGTTCTTCCAGGTGTATGAGGGGGCAAACCGCGAGAACGCGCAGACGAACGCGGCGATCGACGCGACGCGGAACCAGGTGATTACTTACGCCGGGGTGCCGATCCGGGCGTACTTCTTTTCCAGCGGCGGCGGGCACACGGAGAACGTGGAGGATGTGTTCCTGGAGACGCTGCCGTACCTGCGCGGCTTCGCCGATGTGGACGCGTCGGGAACGGCCTTTGACGCCGGCGCGCCGGATACGTCGTGGTCTACGGCGCAGTTCCCGATGCGGGTGCTGGAGGACATGCTCAACGCGAAGGCATCGACGCGAGTGGGCGCGCTGTTGTCGATCGACTTCGGGGATCGCTCGGCCAGCGGCCGGCTGCGGTCGGTAGTGGTGGCCGGGACGGAGAACACCCGGCGGCTGACGGCCAGCTTCTTCCAGGCGGTGTTCAATCGCCGGACGCCGACGGATCTCGGAACGATCCTGAGTACGCGGTTCGAAATGCGCATCCAGTTCCCGTGGGTGCAGCCGGTGGCGGACCTGGCGCTGCCCGGCGGGCAGTCACGGTACTTCCCGGAGACGAGTCACAATGTGATCTTCGGATTCAAAGATTTCTTCGAGGCGAACGGCGGAGTGGAGGCCTTCGGGATGCCGCTGACGGAGGAATTCACCGAGAACGGGCTGACGGTGCAGTACTTCCAGCGGACGAAGCTTGAGTACCACCCGGAGCTGTCCGGGACCAAGTATGTGATCCAGCTTGGATTGCTGGGCGACATCCTGACCGGCGGGTTCGACTACCCGAACGATGTGGCGTTTGAGTCGTCGGGCGAGCATCGCTATTTCGTGGAGACCGGGCAGTCGATCCACTACGCATTCAAGAAGTACTGGGAGCAGCAGGGCGGGCTGGATGCGTTTGGCTACCCGATCTCGCAGGAACTGACGGAAAACGGGACGACGGTGCAGTACTTCCAGCGGGCCAGGTTGGAATACCGGCCGGAGCTGGGCGGGCCGTTCGGGGTCGTGCGGGGGAACGTCGGGGCGGAGTATCTAAGGGCCATCGGGGCGATGCCTTAGGAGGCAGAGGGGAGCATCTGCCCGCCACCACCTGCTACGTTCCCTTATCTACAGGTATGTGGATTCCTGGGTCGTCTTCGTCAACGTTCCACTCAGTCGGGATCGCGAAGGTTGGCTTCATCCAGAATTGCCACGGCTCCCACTCTTGGTAACTGCCGATCATGAAGAACAATCGTTGTTGGAATGATTCGCTTGGATTCGGTGCGAATCCGCGGAGCAGGAATGAGAAGCCGGTGGAGCCTAGTTTCATCTGCTCCACGATCTCATCGTCGAAGTAGAAACTGAGCGAAGTCTCTCCGCTTGCTTCGATTGCATATGCCGGGGACAGCACATGCGTGACCTTCCCAGCCCAGTCTCCGGTGAACGGGCTTCCGGAGACGTTGCCAGTCGCCTCCGGACTCTCATGAACAAGGATGCTCAGAATCGCGCTTCCGCTGCCGAAATTGCGGTGCCAAGGCTGGTCGTCGAAATGCACTACGCCAAACACTGGGAATCGGGTGAGTTTGTTCTCCACTTGCTGCTGCCGAAACGCCCTCCACGCTTGCCCTGCGGCAAATGCGGCAAAACCCGCCGCTCCGACCGTACCGATCGCTGCGGTCCACTGTGCAGCTAGTTTCCGAGCGTCCGAATCAGTAGGGCTCGAATTCACGAGGATTCAGGACTTGCAGAACCAAGATCGCCGCCAGCAGTAGAACAATCAGCCATGCCCAGATCGGGACCTTCACTATCCGTCGGCCCATCGTGATCGCTCTCCGGTTCCGCTAGCTACCTCCCCCCAAATATTGCCCTAACAAGGCTTTGCGTACTCGCTGAAGGACTTCCGCGACTGTGGCCTACATATGGATTCTCTGGGTGAAACCCTCAGGCCAAATACCCCGCATCGACGGGTAGGGCGATGCCGGTGATGTAGGAGGAGGCGTCGGGGTCGCAGAGGTAGGCGATAGCGTGGGCGACTTCTTCGGGCTGGCCGAAACGGCCGAGGGCGTGGCGCTTGAGCAGGGCGGCGGCGAGGTCCGGGTTGTTCTTGGTGAAGGCGGCCATCGGGGTCTCGATGACGCCGGGGCAGACGGCGTTGATGCGGATATTGTCGGTGCCGTACTGGATGGCGGCGGAACGGGTGAGGCCGATGATGCCGTGCTTGGAGGCGGCGTAGGGGGCGTTGACCGGATGGCCACTGAGCCCGGCGCTGGACGAGACGTTGACGATGGAACCGCCGCCGGATTCAAGCATCTGACGAATCTCGGCCTGGAGGCAGAGCCAGACGCCGGTGAGGTTGATGGCGATGACGCGGTCCCAAGCCTCGCGGGGTAGCCGGCGACGGGGCCGGGTTGGCCGTTGGTGCCGGCGTTGTTGACGGCGCAGTCGAGCGTGCCGAAATGGTCGACGGTCTGCTGCACGGCGGACCCGACGGCGGCTTCGTCGGTGACATCGAGCTGGATGAGGAGGGCTTCGCCGCCAGCGGATTCGATGGCGCCGACGGTTGACTGCACGCCGTCGGGGTCGATGTCGGTGACGGCGACGCGGGCGCCGCGTTGGGCGAGGTGCAAGGCGGTGGCGGCGCCGATGCCGGATCCGGCGCCGGTAACGAAGGCGACTTTGCCGCCTAACGGGTCGGTCATGAGGGGCCTTTCGGCTGGTCTGCAGGCCCGATCATTTTGGGTCGAGGCGGCGGCGGGATCAAACGGTCGAGCAGGCAATGGCGCTAGCCGGACCCGTTGCCCGCCCTCGACCCAGACAAGAAGAACCCGTAGGATTCCGTGCGGTTGTCAGACGTAGTCTTGGATCAGGGTGCCTTCGGGGGCGCGGGCCGGATACTTGAAGGTGTTGCCCTCGTAGTTTTCGAGAACGGCGTGCTCGTCGTTGAGTTCGAGGAGGCGGTTGGGCCCGACGGCCATCTTCCCGCCGCCGCCGGGGGCATCGATGATGTAAGTCGGGACGGCGAAGCCGGTGATGTGGCCCTGAAGTCCGTTGACGATGTCGATGCCGGTCTGGACATCGGTGCGGAAATGGCCGGTGCCGGTGACGAGATCGGCCTGATAGAGGTAATAAGGCTTCACGCGCATGTCGAGCAGGCCAAGCATGAGTTCCTTCATGATCTCAATGTCGTCGTTGATACCCTTCATCAGCACGGTCTGGCAGCCGAGCGGGATGCCGGCGTCGGCGAGCAGGGCGCAGGCGCGAGCGGCCTCGGGGGTGAGCTCGCGGGGGTGGTTGAAGTGCGTATTTATGTAGAGCGGGTGGTGCTTCTTGAGCATGTCGGCCAGCTCAGGGGTGATGCGCTGAGGGAGGACGCAGGGGAGCCTGGTGCCGATGCGCAGGATCTTGATGTGGGGGATGGCGCGCAGCTCGGTGAGGATGCGGTCGAGTTGATCGTCGGCCAACAGGAGCGGGTCGCCACCGGAGAGGAGGACGTCGCGGACGCCAGTGTGCTCGCGCAGGTAGGCGAAGACGGCTTCCAATTCGTGCCAGGGCGGGACCGGGTTCTTGCCGACTTTGCGCTTGCGGGTGCAGAAGCGGCAGTAGACTCCGCAGGTGTAGGTGACGGTGAAGAGGACGCGGTCGGGATAGCGGTGGGTCAGGTGCTTGACGGGGGAGTCGTCGCCGTCTTCACCGAGGGAGTCGAGTACGTAGTCGTCGGCGGCGTCGAGTTCTTCGGCGGATGGGATGACCTGCTTCCAGATAGGGTCGTCCTTCTCCTGGATGAGGCCCGTGTAGTACTCGTTGGAAAAGAAGGGATAGAGCCGGCGGACGCGGTCAATGTCGGCCTGCTCTTCGGGGGTGAACTCGGCCACGTCGGAGCCACGGCGCAGGCTGCAGCGCATGAGCTGTTTCCACTCGGGGGTCTGGCTCGGACCGGCGGCAGAAGGCTTGGGAGGCATGGTTGATTGTCGTCCCGGAGTTAGCCGGTGGCAACCTGAACTGGAGCCATGACGGCGTCGGGCATGCCGTGGAGGACCTTGCTGGAGGCGGGACAGGCGGTGGCGAGGACGCCGGCCAGCCCGGCGCGGCCGTCGCGGACGAAGTAGTAAGGGGAATAGCGGGCGCGGGCGTCGAACTCTTTGACGGTCTGGTCTTCGAAATCGTAGTAGCGGGCGGGGATGCGGCGGCTGGCGAGGTAGGGCTGGACGATGTAGGGGCCGTCGGCGAATCCGTCGAGCGCGGTGTCGACGGCGGTGTTCCACTCTTCGGTCGGCACGTCGTGGCCGATGGTGACGCCGCGGGCGCCCCAGGCCAGTTCGGAGAAGCCGGAGGGCTTGAGCACCAGGCGGCGCTGCTTCTGGGTCATGTCTTTGAGGTCGGACCAGCGTCGCACGGTGCGGTCGGCGGACCGGAACGGCGGGGAGATGGCGGCGAAGGGCGGGATCGGGGTGGGGTCGAGCACCCAGGTGGCGGGGATGACCTGCCGCAGGACGGGCAGGGCCTCGCGGGAGAGTTCTCTTTCCCAATAGCGGGCCAGCTCGGGGTGGTGAAAGAGAGCCATCATGAGCTTTTCTTCCAGGTGGAACTTCGGCGGCGGGGTCATGACTATGCGCCGGCGCTGCATGGCGTGGAACATCAGATCGACGTTGGGGACGTTGGCCAGATCGTGCAGTTCAAAGAAGCGGTAGATCAGATCGACCTTTTCGACGTGGGTGTCGAGGCGGGCGACGATGGCCTCGTCTTCGACGGCGATCTGGCGCGGGTGGACCGTGACGGCGCGGACGCCGAACTGGTTGAGGCGCTCGCCGACCCAGTTCATCTCGGCGCGGTAGGACTCGGATTCGTCGGAAACGACCACGGCGACGAAGGGGGCTTCCAGGCCGCTTTCGGAGACAAGGGTGCGGGCGAGTTCCGGGACCAGCCCGCACTGGTTGCCGAGCATGGTATGGCCGATGTCGCGGTAGCGGACGGTGAGCGCGTCGACCAGGCCGATACCGCCGGGAACGGAATCGAGCTCGGTGGCGATGAAGCCGTCATCGCCAACGGCCATGAGGTCGGGTCGGATGACTACCGGCAGGCGCGATTTGAGCCGGTTGAGGCGGGCGAGTTCGAGGGCCTGGTCGGACTTGCCTCGATCGAGCAACTTGGCGATCCAAGGGGCCTGGGTGCCGCGGGCGCTGGCCAAGTAGAGGCGATTGGCGACGACGTAGAACTCGAGCAGGTGCTGGCCCAACGACTCGAGTCCGGCGGCCTGGGCGGGGGACACGGTGATGGGCTCGGGCGAAAGCCGCCAGGGCACCCGGGACCCGTCGCCGACGGGTTTGGCGGCACCGTAGAGGCCGCTTTCGGGGAGCCCGGTGTTGACGTGCATGACCTGGTCGTGGAGGGCGGCATCGGCGAGTGCGGTCAAGCGGCGACTCTCGTTCTGAAGGGTTGTGCCGATGGAAAGTCTAACAACCGTCGGGGTGGAGATAGGGAAGATTAGTGACGGAGGGGCGAGAAGGGCTAGGCGCCGACGAGGAGCTCGTCGATGGTTTCAGCGGCGGCGATGCAGCCTCTTTCGGGGTCGGCATTGTCAGCGATGATGGGGGCCTCGACGTCGTTGGCGAGGATGGAAAGAATCTGGCCGGAGAGGGGATGGATGAAGTCGCGGGCGTCGGCGAGGCCGGTGGCGACGACGCCGGCTTCGTACTCGGTGAGGCCGAGGGACAGCGCCATGATGTCGGCGGAGGTGTCGGCGCGGGCGGGGAACGGAGAGTGGACGGCGAGCCCGGCTTCGATGAGGCCGGCAGCGTAGAAGGCGGCGGCGGGATCGCGCGAGCCGACCATGAGGACCAGCATACCGTTGACCGATCCGCGGTTGGCGGACTGGCGGCCGTGCATCATCGGGACGAGCTTGACCCCGAGCTGGCTAAGGGCATAGCCGCCGCGCAGGACGGCCTCGCCGGGAGTAAGGGCCACCGGGAGCCCGCCGATTTGGATTCGGAAGCGGTCCTTGCCGGTGGCGCGCTTGGCGTTGTCTTCGGGGGTGGGGGCCACGGGGTGGTTGTGGGTGAGA
>JASLPR010000052.1 GCA_030744875.1 Chloroflexota bacterium | reverse complement strand
GCTGCCCACGACGGGATCGAACTGCGGGTGGTGGTGCCGCCGTACTGGCGTACCGGCGACCGCCGTGAAGAACTGGCATCCCACCACCTGGACGGGTACGAAATGTCGGTGCGGCGGGCGCTGTTCAACGGGCATTTCCATTACCACCTCTACCCGGGCCTGGCGCGGGAGATGGACGAATTCGCGCCCGACCTGGTGCACGTCGACGAGGAGCCCTACAACCTGGCCACCGCCCACGCTATCTGGCTAGCGAAGCGCCACGCGGCGCGGGCGCTGTTCTTTAGCTGGCAGAACCTGGTGCGCAAATACCCGCTGCCGTTTTCCTGGCTGGAGCGTTACTGCCACAAGAATGCGTCCGCGATCGCCGGCACGGCGGGAGCCGCGGACGTGCTGCGGGCGAAGGGTTTTGCGGGACGGCTCACGGTGGCGCCGCAGTTCGGGATCGATCCGCAGGTCTTCAAACCGGACGCGGAACGCGACGCCGGACGGCCGTTCACAGTGGGCTACCTGGGCCGGTTGATCGAGGCGAAGGGGCTCAAGACGCTGATGCGGGCAGTGGGGGACCTGTCGGAGGCGCGGGTGCGGATCGGGGGGCAGGGGCCGCTGCAAGACTGGATCGTGGACTATGTGACGGCGGGCGGCCTGACCGGTCGCGTGGACGGGCCGGCGGCGATCGCGCCGCTGGCGGTGCCGGAGTTCATGAACACGCTGGACGTGCTGGTGCTGCCGTCGATCCCGACCGCCAGCTGGGTGGAGCAGTTCGGGCGGGTGCTGGTGGAGGCGATGGCCTGTGAGGTTGCGGTGGTGGCCAGCGATTGCGGCGAGATCCCGGGGGTGATGGGGGATGCCGGAATCCTGGTTGAACCGGGTGACCGGCGGGAACTTTTGGGCGCGCTGGAACGGCTGCGCGACGACCCGGAGCATCGGACAGAACTTGGCCGCCGGGGCCGGGAACGGGTGCTGGCGAACTACACCCAGCAACGCATCGCCGCGACGACGGTGGACTTCTACCGGGAGATTTCCGCCTAACCGAGCGACCGGCCGGTCGCGGATGGAAATATGGGGCCGGGGACTGGTTGGCGGGGCCGGAAGGTGCTAGCGTCTGCAGACGTTATGCCTACTGAATTGTTTCCGGAATCGATGTCGCAGGGGTCCCATCGCCAGTTCCGCGGGGAGCTGTTGGTGCCGGCGCAACCCTGTTGCGCCCCGAGGCCGAGCACCGCGACTGCAATCAATTCCCCATCTTTTATGCGGAGGAATCCAAGTGGACAACCTGGTAGTGGTTGTACCCATCGTGATAGCCCTGCTGGTCCTGGGGCTGGTCGGTGGATACATAGTGCAAATATGGGTCGCGCGGCGCCAGGCAAGCGCCGTTGCGCTAGATCTTGAATCTGAGCTAGAACGGGTTGAGGTAAAGCAGCGCAACCTGATTGAGGACGCGCGCGCACAGGCGGGCCAGTTTCGCGAAGAGGTTGAGCGGGAAATACGCGAGCAGCGCGGCGAAGCGCGGCGACGCGACCGGCGTCTGCAGAAACGCGAAGAATCGGCCGACCGGCGCGCCGAGGCCTTCGATCGGCGCGAAGAAGAGTTGCGCAAACGGGAATCGAACATCGACCGCCGTCGCAACCAGCTTGATGCCGCTCAGAAGGAGCACCTGGAGGTGCTGGAGCGCGTTTCGCAGATGACCCGCGACGACGCCCGCGACATTCTACTGGGGCAGATTGAGGATGAGTCGGCGGAGCGCTTCGCGCAGATCATCCGCGAATCGGATACCAAGGCGAAGGCCGAGGCGGACCATCGCGCGCGCTGGCTGGTGGGGATGGCCCTGCAGCGAGTGTCGGCCGATCACAGCTCGGTCTCGACGGTGTCCATGATCCCGCTGCCGAGCGACGACATGAAGGGCCGGATAATCGGTCGTGAGGGTCGCAACATCCGCGCGCTGGAAGCGGCGACCGGGGTGGACTTGATCATTGATGACACGCCGGAGACGGTGGTGATCTCCTGCTTCGACCCGGTGCGGCGCGAGGTGGCGCGGACGGCGCTGACCCGGCTCATTGAGGACGGGCGGATCCATCCGACGCGCATCGAGGAGCACGTCACCAAGGCGCGCAAGGAGATCAACGCGATCATCCGCGCCGAGGGCGAGCGGGCGGCGATGGACATCGGCGTCTCCAAGCTGCATCCGGAAATCATCCAGCTGCTCGGCCGGCTGCGCTACCGCCAGAGCTACGGCCAGAACGTGTTAAATCACTCGCTCGAGGTGGCCTTCCTGGCGGCGACGATGGCCGCCGAGATGGGCGGCGACGCCAACCTGAGCCGCTTTGGCGGGCTGCTGCACGATTGCGGCAAGGCGATCGACCACGAGGTCGAAGGGCCGCACGCCCTGATCGGCGCCGAGCGCTGCCGGCGCTTCGGAGTGCCGGAGGCGGTGGCCCACATCGTCGAGGCCCACCATTTCGAAGTGGAACCGACCACCTTCGAGGCATTCGCGGTGGCGGCGGCGGACGCGATTTCGGCGGCCCGGCCGGGCGCCCGGCGCGAGACCGTGGAGCTGTTCGTACGGCGGCTGGAGGAGCTTGAGGACATCGCCAACTCGTTCCCCGGGGTCGAGCGGTCGTACGCGATTCAGGCTGGCCGTGAAGTGCGGGTTGCGGTGAAACCGGACGAACTCGATGAACTCGGCGCGCTGCGGCTGTCCCGGGACGTGGTGACGCGAATCCAGGAGACCATGACCTACCCGGGACAGATCAAAGTCACGGTGATTCGCGAGACCCGAACGGTCGGGACTGCCCGATAATCCCGGCCGGCGCCAGGGCGAGGCCGGGCCGTGGCCCCAGGCGAACGGCGCCGGGACCGGGCAGAATTATGCGCGGCGACCTGGTGACAGAAACGGGACGGGCGTGTTGCTAAACCTGTTCGAGCTGGTTTCCCGGGTGTACGTGCGCATCCCGCGGGCGATCAAGGTGGCGGTGGCTCGACTGGTGGGGTGGGGCATCTTCCGGGTCAATTCGCGGGTCCGCAGAAACACGATTGCGAACATGAGCGTGGTGCTCGGATTACCGCGCAACGATCCGCTGGTGCAGCGACTGGCCCGGGACTCGGTGATCGAATACGCGCTCTACGCGGCCAACGTGCTGGACTTCTACCGCGCTCCGGCCGGGGATATCGCGGAGGGCACGGACCTTATCGACGAAGGCGGCCGGTTGCCGAAGGCGTTCGCCCGCGGCAAGGGGGCCATCTTCGCCACCGGTCATTTCGGGAACTGGGATGTGTCCGGGGCAAAGATGGCCTCGATCACGCCGCTCTGGGTGATCCAAGAGACCTATGCCGATGCCCGCCTGAACGAGATTCTCCGGCGGATTCGCGAGTCGAAGGACATGAAGGCGATGCAGATGGACGGTTCGATGTTGCCGCTGTTGCGGGGACTCCTGCGGGGCGACTCGGTGGCGCTGCTGATAGACCGGCCCACGCCCGGCGAGGGAGTGGAAGTGGAGTTCTTCGGCCGGCCGGCGATGGTGCCGACCGGGGTAGCGCGACTGGCATATCGGGCCGATGTGCCGGTGATTGTTGGTGGGGCGCGTCGGGAGGCCGGCGGGCGGCATACGCTGTTCGCGGTCGGCGATGTGTATCCGGATCGTTCGCAGCCCGAGGAGGTGGAGATTCAACGAATCTCCAGCCAGGTCTTCGCGCATTTCGAGCGCCTGATCCGAATCGCACCGGAGCAGTGGTACATGTTCCGGCCGATGTGGGCGGAGTAGGCGCGTTTGTGGCGTCAGAGATTGGTAAAATAGAGGCATGAAAACGATGGTGCGACAAGGTCACCCGTTGCGGATCGCCCTGGTGTCGCCCTATGACTTCGCGGTGCCCGGCGGGGTGACAACCCATATCGTCAACCTGTCGGAGCGGTTCCGTGACCGCGGGCACAGCGTCCACGTGCTGGCGCCCAGCTCGACCGAGGAGCCCGAAGACACCGTTGAGGACTTTCACCGCGTGGGCAAGACGATCGTGCCGCTACGCACGAACGCCTCAATTGCCCGGGTCAGCTTTTCGCTTACCCTGGGGCCGCAGGTGAAGCGCATCCTCGCGGAGAACGATTTCGACATCATCCACCTGCACGAACCGGCCGCGCCGCTGCTGCCTTGGTACGTGCTGTGGCACTCCCGTTGTGTGAACGTGGCCACCTTCCACGCCTCGCGCGAGACGCGGACTGTCTACCGGACCTACAGGCCCTTCATCAAGCGGCTCTTCAAGCGGCTCGATGGCAAGATCGCCGTCTCGCAGACGGCGCGGAACTTTGTCTGGGGCACCTTCAAGGGTGACTACCGAATCATCCCTAACGGCATCGACGCCGAGGGCTATGGCCGCGAGCTGCCGCCGTTCGAGCACCTGCGGGACGGCAAGTTCAATGTGCTGTTCGTGGGGCGGCTGGAAAAACGCAAGGGGCTGCCCTACCTGATGGACGCGATGGAGGTCGTGCAGAAGCTGCGCCGGGACACCCGGCTGATCGTGGTCGGCGCGTTTACCGAGCGGCAGCTCGCGAAGGCGCAGCGACGGGTGAAGCGTTGTGGCCTGGAGAACGTGCTGTTCGAGGGCTTTGCCTCCGAGGAGGCAAAGATTCGCTACCTGCAGTCGGCCGACCTCCTGTGCGCTCCGGCGCGCGGGGACGGGCGCGAGAGCCAGGGGTTGGTGCTGCTGGAGGCCATGGCGGCGGGAACCCCGGTGGTGGCCAGCGACCTGCTGGGCTATCGAACGGTGTCGCCCGGTGGGAGCGCCGCGCTGTACGTGCCGCCGGAAGACCCGCGGGCGCTGGCGCGGGCGATCATGCGATTGATGGACTATCCCGAGACGGCCGACCGCTATCGAATGGCGGGGAGCCGGCGGGCGCTTGAGTATTCGTGGGATGTGATCGCGGAAGAGGTTATGGGCTACTACCGGGAACTGCTGCGGCGTCACGGCAGCCTGCGCCCGAACGCATCGATGGCCTCGGCCGAAACCTTCGTCTGATCGCGATGTTAGAACTGGAGCGCCGGGCCAAGCATATCGCCGCGATTCTGGTGGCGCCGTTGGTGCGGGCGGGGATCACGGCCAACCAGGTCACGCTGGCCGGATTTGTGGCCGCCCTGCCGGTGGCGCTGCTGCTGGCGGTGGATTGGCTGATCGTCGGCGGGATCTTTCTGCTGCTGGTTTCCGCGCTGGACATGATGGACGGAGCGGTGGCGCGAGCACGGGGCGAGGTCACCAAATTCGGCGCGTTTCTGGATTCCACCCTGGACCGATACGTGGAAGCCGCCTACTACGGCGGGCTGATCTGGCGCTTCCTGCAGCGCGATGACAACCTGGCGGTGCTCGCCTGCTTCATCGTGCTGGCCGGATCGATCATGGTCAGCTATGCTCGGGCGCGGGCCGAAGGTCTGGGCCTGGACGGTAAGGTGGGGATTTTGCGGCGCCCGGAGCGGCTGATCCTGCTCGGCATCGCGCTGCTGTTCGGGGACTTCCTGCTGATACCGGTGCTGTGGATTATGGCGGTGGTGACTAACCTGACGGTGGTCCAGCGGCTCCTGCACGTGCGGGCGCAGACCCGCGGCGAGTAACCCCGTGGACGGGCGCGGCTAGCCGTAGCGCTTGAGGCGGCCGGTGCGCTTTGCGTAGTCGACGGCCTTCTGAAATATCCAGACTCCCAGCGGCAACGATATCAGCGAGACGGCGAACAACTTCCACAACTCGGCGCTCATGTCGAAGACCGACTTGCCGTCCAGCATCGCCCCGCGGATACCCTCGAGAATGTAGGTGGCGGGCGAGATCCAGGAGAGCGGCTCGAGCCAGTCCGGCAGGATGCTGACCGGGTAATAGATGCCCGAGACGAGCAACAGCATGGCCTGGACGACGATGGTCATCTGGGTCCCGCGCTCCAGGAATAGCAGCGGCAGCGCCGCCGCCATGATGCCGATCCCGAGGAAGCCGACGCTGCCGAGCAGCACAAATATGGTGGCGGTCAGGAAGTCGGTGTCGGCGACGTTCAGCGTGAAGAAGAGGCTGACGACTCCGATCACGATCAGGGTGCGGACGAGGCCGTACAAGATCGAGAACAGCGCCGAGCCGCCGAGCATCGTGACCAGCTTGATCGGTGCCATGAAGGTGTACTCGATGGTGCCTTCCCAGCGCTCCCAGCTGATCATGAAGGCGACGGCGTCGAAGACGCCATTGAGATAGGTCCACACCAGGGTACCGACCAGCAGATAGATGACCATGAAGTCGGTGGTGGCGCCGACGCCGGTGAGGGCCTCGGTACCGGGCGCGATGTAGGTGACGGCCAGCACGTTGACGATGCTGTAGACCAGGAACACGACTTCCCAGCCCCAGTAGCGACGGGTGGCGCGGAAGTTGCGCTCGATGAACGCCCAGGCGCCGCGGAGTTGTATTGATGAAGTAAGCATTTGGTCCTCGGATTCCCTACTGGTCGGACGCGGCGGCGCCGGCCTTCTTGTCTTCCGGCTCTTCGTCGAACGCGTGCCCGACCACATGCAGGAAGACGTCTTCCAGGCCGTGCCTGCCGCCCTCGAGCCCGGCTTGCTCCACCAGTCCGGACAGGGTTCCGCTGGCGACGATCTTGCCGCCGGCCATGATTGAGATCTGGTCGCAGAGCTTCTCGGCTTCGGCCATGTCGTGGGTGACCAGCAGGACGGTGGCGTCGTGCTCGGCGTGGAGTTCGGCGATGAATTTCTGGACCTGGCGCTTCGAGGCCGGGTCCAGGCCGGTGGTGGGCTCGTCGAGGGGCAATACGATCGGCGAGGTGAGGAAGCCGCGGGCGACCGCGACCTTCTGCTGCATGCCGCGAGACATTTGCTCCAGCGGACGCAGGACCTGCGCCTCGTCGATTCCGAGCCGCCCCAGGATCTCGAACGTCCGCGCGGCGGTTGTTTCGCGATCGAGCCCGTAGGTCTGACCGGAGAACATCAGGTTCTCCAACGGGCTCAGCTTGCGGAAGAAGGAGGCCTCGACCGATACGCGGTTGATGAGACGGCGCACGGTTTCGCTTTCTTCGACCACGTCATGCCCAAAGACCGAGATGGTGCCGCCGTCGGGGTAGAGCAGGGTGGAGATGATGCGGACCAGGGTGGATTTGCCGCAGCCGTTGGAGCCGACGATGCCAAAAATCTGGCCGCGCTCCACGGTGAGGCTGAGGTCGTCGACGGCGACGACCTGCTTGTCATCACCCTTCTTCTTGGACCACGGCAAGGGAATGCGGATGCCGCGGGTGTCGAAGCGCTTCGTTACGCCGCGCACTTCGAGGGCGAGGTTGGATTCGGGTAGTACAGACACGGAAATTCCTGTTGTTGAGAATTACAGAGGAGGGCCGTCGGGCTGATCTCGCGGCCGCTAGCTTGCGGTCGGCGGGACCCTACCGGGAGAGGTTAAGGATCAGCATCGCCAGACTTGCTCTTCTTTCAGGAATGTTGCTCTCGCGCCGCCGGTGGCTGACGCGACGCGAATCGTATGGCCTGCTCAACCGGGCGTCAACCAATAACTATTGGCGTCGCAATCCGGCGGGAATCCCGCGACCGGTGAGGCGTTTGCGCAGCTTCTGGTAGGTGGAGACGAAGTGGATGAGGTGGGACGATTTTCGGGTTGTCAGCTGCGCGCCGGCCATCTTCGCCAGGAAGTCGCGGGCGCCGTCGAACGGCTTGATCTCCTGGTGGCTGCGGGCCAGTTCCATGCGCGAGTGGGCGTCGCTGCCAACCGCCGCGATCAGGCCCCGCTCTTCCTGGAATTGGCGGGCGGCGGCGTTGTCGGCGTCGCTGATATTACGGCTGTTGAAGACTTCGACCATGTCCAGTTCACCGACGACTTCGTGCAGGGCCTCGCGCTCGATCGCGCTGGAGCGGTGTCGGTCGAAGGGATGCGGCACCGAGACGATGCCGCCCTGCTCCTTGATGGCCCGGGCGGTGTCCAGCACGGACATTCCGGGCGGGATGAACTCCTGCAAGAAATAACCGAGCAGCTCGCCGCGGTCGGTCTTGATCTCTTCGCCGATGATCACCGGCAGGGCGCCGATGGCCTGCGCCTCGAAGGCGCCGTCAATCTGGCTATGGTCGGTGACCGCGAGCACGTCGATGCCCTTGCATTGCGCGGCTTCCACGAGGTGGCGCGGCTCGACCCCGCAATCGCCGGACCAGTTGGTGTGGCAGTGCAGTTCGACCCGCAACCGGCTCAAGGGGCGTCGGACCGGGTAGCGCCCGGGGTCTCCCCGATCCACATCTCGCCGCCCTCGAAGTATTCCTTTTTCCAGATCGGAACGGTGTGCTTCAGGGTGTCGATGGCGTAGCGGCAGGCGGCGAAGGACTCGGCGCGATGTGGTGAGGCGGCGACGATGAAGATACTGGCTTCGCCGATCGGGACCTCCCCGACGCGGTGGACCATGGCGAAATCGCGGATGGCCCAGCGCTCTTCGACGTCATCGGCGATCGCCGCCATCTTCTCGGAGGCCATCGGCTCATAGGCTTCGTAGAAGAGGCGGGTGACCACCCGACCCTCGGCGTGATTGCGGGTGTCGCCGCGAAAGGTGACGACGCCGCCGTTCTCGGCGGCCGCTACCGCCGCCAGGGCCTCGTCGAAGTCGATCGTGCCGTCGACGACGCGGATCAGCCTAGCCACCGCTCACCGGCGGAATCAGGGCCAGTTCGTCGCCATCGGCCAGGGTCCGATCGGCCTCGGCGAATTCGCGATTAACGGCGAAACGCAGGGTGTCGCGCATCGGTGCGAGGGCGGGATGTTCGGACGCCATAGCGGCGAAGGCGGTATCTACCGTGGCGCCGGGTTCAAGGCTGATAGAAAGCTCGCGCCGGCCGGCGGCCTCGGCCACGCCGGCGAAAAGCTTCGCCGTGACCCCGATGGTCGCTACTGCCTCTGTCTGCTTGCTGCTCATGCCCGAAACTTAGCACCCGGCCGCATCGGCGGCCAGCCGGGATCAGCCGCCGGCTTCATCGCCGGCCGCCGCGTATTCACGCCCGAGCTTCACGTACTCGGCGCAGTTCTTGACGATCCAGGCGCGCATTTGCTGCCTGACCGTCCCGATGGCCTTCGCCGGTACCCCGACGATCAGCGAACCCGGCGCGAATTCGGCGTTTTCGGTGACCAGCGCGTTGCCGCCCACCACCGCCCCCGCTCCGATCACGGCGCTGTTCAGGACGGTGGCGTTCATGCCGATAAGCACGCCGTCGCCGACGGTGGCGCTGTGGACCACCGCCGCGTGGCCGATGGTGACGTTTTCGCCGATGTGCACCGGGATTCCGTGGTCGATGTGGACAACGGCGCCGTCCTGAATGTTGCTGTTGGCGCCGATGTAGATCGGCTCATGGTCGGCGCGGACAACGGCGTTGAACCACACGCTGGCGCCGGGGCCGATGTGCACGTCGCCGATCAAGACCGCCCCCGGGGCGATGAAGGCCTCGGGATCGACGGTCGGGCTCTTGCCACGGAAGGGAATCAGGCGCATCGCGAGCGGGCCTCCATTGCTGCTATTCGGCGGCGAAAGCGCCGCCGCCGCCCTCGCGAATGCTGACGAAACCGTCACCGGTCTTGCCGATGACGACGTGATCGAGCACCTTGATACCCAGCAGGCCGCCGGCTTCGATGGCCGTCTCAGTGAGGCGCAGGTCGTCGGGCGAGGGTGTCGGATCGCCGCTGGGGTGGTTGTGGGCCAGGATGACCGCGGCGCAGTTGCGGCACACGGCCGAGCGGAAGAGATCGCGCATTCGGGCCGAGACGACGTTTAGCGAGCCGACCGCGGCGGTGGCGATTTCGATGACCTGGTGGCGGGAATCGAGCAGCATCACCCGCAGGGATTCTTGCTCCTGGTTGCGCAGCAGCGGACCGAGCATGGCGGCCGCGTCAGTGGCGCCGGAAATGCGCGGCTTCTCGCCGACCTGTTCCAGCAGCAACCGCTGCCCGATCTCAAGCGCCGACTTTACCTCGGTGGCCTTGGCCGGGTCGATCCCGGGGACCTCGGTGAGCGCGGTGACGTCAGCTTCGGCCAGCCCGGCGAATCCGCCGAACCGGCTGAGCAGGCTGCGGGCGAGATCCAGGGCATTGGCTTCGCGGGTGCCGGTGCGCAAGATGATGGCCAGGATTTCGGGGTTCGTCAGGTATTCGGGGCTGTGCTCGGCGAGGCGTTCGCGGGGCCGGTCGGAAGGCTCCATCTGCCGGATGCGGACTCGATAGTCTGAGCCGCCGCTGCCCGTATCCAACTCGATCCCGGAGCTCTCGCTAGTGTTCGTGGACATCGATTTCGCCACTCGGGGCGTGGTGGCGGTTCCCGCAATAGGGGCAGACTGGCCAGTGGAACTCGTTTACCCGATCGCACTTCGGACAGGTGGTGCGGAGTTGTGTCTGGCAGTTGGGGCAGAGTAAGTAGTCGTTGTGGGAGCGATGGCCGCAGGTGGGGCAGTATTCGGCCTGCTCGATCTCGCGCAGCAGCGCCTCTTCGCCGAGTGAGCGCTCGTAGGCTTCGTCCAGGGTCTCGCGCGGCCGGAGCACCATGTATAGCGCTACCCCGAGCAGCGGGAGCAGGGTGACAAGCAGCAGAGCAAACAGACGCACGTAGATATCCAGGGTGCGGGCGCGGATGTCGTGGTAGCACCACACGATCGAGGCCAGCCAGAGGCTGGCCGCGAAGGCGCCAAGCAGCGCGATGCCGTAGGTCAATACCCGACCGATAGATTCCATCTAGATCAGGATAGCGGGCCAACGCTCTGGCGTCCGCCCCCACAGCCGCTCCGCGGAGCGCATCGCGGGGCCGGCGAACCGGGAGTAGCGCGGCTCATTCGTGCAGGTCGGATACGACGCTCCGCACGATCTCCAGATCGACTTCGCTGCCGACCGTCGCCTCTCCGAGGCCCTCAATGAGTACCCAGCGCGGGCGCCCCCGGAAGGCCTTCTTGTCGCGGGTCATGGCTTCGAGGATGTCCTCGGGCGCGGCGCCGGTGTATCGCGAAGGCAGCCCGGCCCGGGCAAGGAGATCGTTCTGTCGGCGCTCGACCGCGGGCTCGATAAGCCCCAGCCGGCGACTGATGGCGGCCGCTCCGCTCATCCCGATGGCGACCGTCTCGCCATGGGTGTAGCGCTGGTAGCCGGTGCAGGCTTCGATGGCGTGGGCGATGGTGTGCCCGTAATTCAGCACCGCGCGAAAGCCGCGATCAAGAGGATCGTCCGCCACCACCGCGGCCTTGATCTCCACGCACCGCCGCACCGCCGCCAGCAACAGATCGGGCTCGGCCGGGTCATCGAAACGGGCTTCGAGCAACTCGAAGAACTGGCAGTCGAGGATGACCCCGTGCTTGATCACCTCGGCCCAGCCGCAGGCAAGCTGCCGGGGGGGCAGAGAGAGCAGGAGATCGGCGTCCAGCAACGAGAGCACCGGCGCGTAGAAGGCGCCCACCAGATTCTTTCCGCCGGGCAGGTCGACTCCCACCTTGCCACCGATGCTGCTATCGACTTGGGCCAGCAGCGAGGTGGCGATCTGGGCCCATTTGACGCCGCGCATGTAGGTGGCGGCGACGAAGCCGACCAGGTCGCCGACGACGCCGCCGCCCAGGGCGATGATGAGATCGCCGCGCTCGGCGCCTTCGGCGAGCAGCCAGTCGTAGAGGGTGCTGGTCTGCGTGAGCGCCTTGGCGGTCTCCCCCGGGGCAATCTCCTGGTAGCTCACCTGTCGCCCGGCGGCCTCCAGCGACTGTCGCGTCGCCGCGCCGTACAGCCCGCCGACGTTGCGGTCGGCTATCAGGAAGACGTTGCCGCTGGCATCGCGGCGGTCCAGCAAATCTGGCAGGTCGGCCACGATGCCGCGGCCGATGGCGACGTAGTCGGGAACGCTCATCTAGAAACTCCGGTCGGTGGTCACCGGGCCGGCGGCGATGAGTTCGAGTTCGTCGACCAGGTCGCGTAGATCCTTGGTGACCGCGTCCAGGGTGAGATGGGCCATTTCGTAGAAGGGCCCACGCGCGGCGAGTTGCTCGGCGAGCAACTCTTCTGGTCCGCCGGCGGAGTCGAGCAGCGGGCGTTTCTCGCGCTTCCAGGAACGAGCCAGATAGTAGGCGCATTTGGTGGGCGTGGACTTGACATAAACAGCAACGCCGCCGACCAGGATGGCCGCGCGATTTTCCTCGCTGGCCATTGCCCCGCCTCCGGTGGCGATGATGACGCTCTTGCGCTCGAGCGCCCGGGTCAGCATCTGGTGCTCGAGGCGGCGAAAAGCTGCTTCGCCCTGCGTTTCGAAGATCTCGGCGATTGGCATGCCGGCGGATTCGACGATCATGCTGTCGACGTCCACGGCGGCCCATCCGATGCGCCGCGAAATCTGTCGTGCCAGGGTGGATTTTCCGGAGCCGCTCAACCCGACGAGAATGATGCGTTCTGGCTGCGCCATCGGCTATCCCTCCATTGCCCGGCGGCCGGCGGCGAGCATGATATCCACCGGCGGTTCCCGGCCGGTCCAGATCCTAAAGCTGTGTGCGCCCTGCAGGATGAGCATGTCCAGGCCTTTGATGGCGGTTGCCCCGGCGGCGGCGGCCTGTTCCAGCAGCGCGGTCGCGGACGGGCGGTAGACGATGTCAAAGACGGTCTGCTCCGGGTGAAGGCAGCCGTCGGGAAGCGGGCTCTGGCCCGGGGCCGGACCGCCCTGCATGCCGATCGAGGTGGTGTTGACGATCAGTCGGGCGTTGCCGGCCCGGATGGGCAGATCGGGATCGTCGAGCGCCAGAGTTGGGCAGCCGGCCTCCGGGGCGATGTGGGCGGTCATGGTTGCGGCATTCTCGTGGGTGCGGTTCGCGACGGTCACGCGATCACCCCGGTTCAGAAGCGCCACCAGCGCCGCCCGGGCCGCGCCGCCGGCGCCGAGCAGAAGGGCGGGGATGCCGGCCGGCACTCCGGCGCGCTCGAGCACCGTCTCAATGGCGCCGACGTCGGTGTTGTCACCCAGCAGCCCGTCTGGAGTGACGGAGACGGTGTTCACCGCGCCGGTCAGGTGCGCAATTTCCGAAACGTGATCCAGTTCATCGACGATGGCCAGCTTGTGCGGGACAGTGACGTTGATGCCGGCAAGCTTGCCGGCGCGGAGTTCGCGGGCCCGTTCGGGCAGATCCGCCGGCGCGGTTTCCAGGGACTCGTATTGGGCGTTAATGCCGAGCGCGTCGAACGCCGCCTGCTGGAATGCCGGGGAGATGGTGTGCCCGAGGGGGTAGCCGATGACGGCGTAGCGGTCAGTCATGTTGGCTGCCGATGCGGGCAAGCTGCTCCCAGAAACCGGGATAGCTGACATCCACGCAGTCGGCGCCGTGCAGCACGGTTTCGCCGGTGGCGATGAGCGAGCCGACCCCCAGGGACATGGCCAGCCGGTGGTCGTCGTGCCCATCGACCGCGGCGCCGACGAGGGGAGTCGGACCGTTAATGATGAAGCCGTCGTCGAGTTCCTGGATGTCGGCGCCGAGGTGCCGAAGCCCGGTCGCGGTAACGGCGATGCGGTCGGATTCCTTGACCCGCAGCTCGGCGGCGTCGCGGACTTCGGTGGCACCCTCCGCCTGCGTCGCGGCTAGCGCCAGGGCCGGAAGCTCGTCGATGAGAGTGGGTATTTCGGTGCCGCCGATCCGCGTGGCGCACAATTGACTGGAACGTATTCGGATGTCGGCTACCGGCTCGGGCCCGCCGCCGATTTCCTCGATCTGAATGTCGGCCCGCATTCGCCGCAGGACCGCCAGGACGCCGGCCCGGGTGGGGTTGATGCCGACGTTGCGCAGCGTAAGGTCGGCGTCGGGATGGATGGCGGCGGCGATCATCCAGAAGGCCGCCGAGGAGACATCGCCGGGGACGTCGATGTCCACCGCCGACGCCGGCTGACCACCTTCGATGGTGAGAGTCAGGCCGTCGGACTGAACGGCGACGCCCTGCGCCGCCAGCATCAACTCGGTGTGATCGCGGGATACGGCGGTCTGGTGCAGGACGGTGCGCCCTTTGGCGGCTAGGCCGGCCAGGAGCAAGCTGCTCTTTAACTGGGCGCTGGCGACGGGCATCTTGTATTCGATTCCATGGAGTTCGCCGCCTTCCACCGCCAGCGGCGCTTTGCGGCCGTCATTGCGCCCGCTGATTCGCGCGCCCATCTGCCGGAGCGGGTCGGTGATGCGCCCCATCGGCCGGCCGCGGAGCGATTTATCGCCGGTGACGGTGCTGGAGAAGGGCAGCCCGGCCAGGACCCCCAGCAGCAGCCGCATGGTGGTGCCGGAGTTGCCGCAGTCGAGCGTGTCTTCGGCTTCGCGGAGGCCGGCCAATCCGCGGCCGTGGACTACCAGTTTGCCGTCGCCGGGTTCGTCGATCTTCACTCCAAGCTGCCGCAGGTTCCGCAGAGTGGAGCGACAATCGGCGCCCAGTCCGGCGCCGGTGATCCGGGCGGCGCCGGTGGCGATGGAGTTCAGCAGCAGGGCGCGGTGCGATATCGATTTGTCACCGGGAACGCGCAGCTCGCCGCGCAGCCGGGCCGGGGGCCGGAGGCGGGTGGGTGGGGCGCCGGTGCTCATCGCGCGGCTTTCGCTCCCGGGAGCTACGGCGACACCAGCTCACTGAGCGGGCGATCCATGGCAGCGGCGACCCGGCGGACGCCGCTCATCAAGAGGTCGAAGTTCTCGAAGGTGAGGCTCTGCGGCCCGTCCGCCAGGGCCAGCTCGGGTGACGGGTGCACCTCGACCATAATACCGTCGGCGCCGGCGGCCAGACCGGCCAGGGCCAGCGGCTCGACCAGGTGCCAGACGCCGGTGCCGTGCGACGGATCGATTATCACGGGCAGGTGGCTGAGGCGCTTGGCGACGGCCACGGCGGCGACGTCCTGGGTGTTGCGAGTGGAGTCATCGAAGGTGCGGATGCCGCGCTCGCAGAGGATCACGTTGGGGTTGCCGGCGGCCATCACGTATTCGGCCGACATCAGCCACTCGGAGATCGTCGATGCCGGTCCGCGCTTCACCATGACCGGGTTTGCGACTTTGCCAGCTTCCTTCAGGAGCGGGAAGTTCTGGGTGTTGCGGGCGCCGATCTGGAGGATGTCGGCGTGGGCGGCGACGGTCCCGACCAGGCCCGGCTCCATGACTTCGGAGATCGTCGGCATGCCGGTGGCGAGGCTGGCTTCTTTGAGGTATTCCAATCCCTCGACCTCGAGGCCCTGGAAGCTGTAGGGAGATGTGCGCGGTTTGTAGGCGCCGCCCCGCAGGATGGTGGCGCCAGCCTGCTTGACCTGCTGCGCCGTCTCCATCAAATGCTCGCGCGATTCGATCGTGCAGGGCCCGGCCATGATGACGGTACTGCCGCCGCCGATGGTGAGGCCGCCGACCTCGATGCGGGTGGCCGGGCGGCCTTCGCCGGCGCCGGCCAGCTTGAACGGGGTGCTGATGCGTACGACCCTCTCGACTCCCGGGAAAATCTGCATCTGCTCCCGGAAATCCTCCGAGGGGTCCCCGACCACGCCCACAATCACGAGACGGGCGCCTTCGATCCGGTGGGGCCTCAGACCCTCGCTACGAATTCTCTCCTCGATGGCGGCGACTTCTTCGGCGGTTGTGCCGGTCTTGGTGACGATGACCATTTTGCTGCTTCCTTTATTGGCGATTGGTGTCGGGTTGTGGTGGTTGAGTCGAGCCAAACAAAAAAAGCAGAGGTTTCCCTCTGCTTGGCCGGCGACTGCTGATGACCGGGTTTAGTGCATGGTCCACCCGGCCGGCAGTGCCGGCCCTGTAAACGCGAAATACACGCAGGTTGCCTTGTGGATCGTCGTGTTCATAAGTGTCAGGAATATAACGGTGGCCCGGAAGACCCGTCAAGATAAGGAATATCGGCTGGGAAGGGTGGGGCGGCGAATTCGTCGTTCGGCGAAACGATGGCGCGTCGCGGCTACGAGAAACGCGCGGCGCGAAGGGATATGCGTCGCGGACGCATCCAATCCAGCCCAGCGATAGAGGCGGTCACCATGCGCGGTCGGCTTACGGATATACATCATCAACGAGGGCCAGATGGACGGATGGCTGGAGCAGTTTGACTCGCTGGTTTCCGCCTAGGCGGCCGCGGGCATCACCGTCCGGGCGAGCTGGATCGAGATCGAGAAGAGCCAGTTCGGCTGGATTTGCACCTTCGCCGACGACGATGTCGAAGGTGGCGAAGCGAAGTTCTACGGATCGGCCTTCTGGGATGAAGTCGTGGAGAAGACCCGGAGCTTCATCTCGAACGTCGAGGTGACGGAGATCGAACTTCGCTAGACAACCTCGGGCCAGACGCCGGCCGGGCTAGTCGGTGAGCACCGGCAGGCGGCGCGCCAACCGGATTCCGGATTCGTCCACCAGGCACGAATGGGCGGCCAGGAGCACGCCGGTGGCCGCGGCCTCGTCGAGTAATGCGGCGAACTCCGGGTCCGTTTTGTGGTTGGCGCCCACCGCGGCGAGGTCGTCGCGACCGGCCACGAACAGTAGCGCGGAAGGCAGCCCGGCGGCGGCGCGCTCGATCAGGTGTCGCAGATGGCGGCGACCGCGTTCGGTGGGCGCGTCGGGGAAATGTCCCCGGCCGTCGATGACCAGCGTGCATCCCTTGACCTCCAGGAAAAGAGGGCCGGCGGCGGTGGTAAGCGCGAAGTCCACCCGGCCCCCGCCGTAAGCGACTTCGGGACGGAAGCTTTGGTAGTCGGGGAGGAAATCGAAATACCGCCGTGCCAGGGCCAGGCCGGTTAGGCGGTTCGGCACACGGCTGTCGATTCCGACCCATGTGTCGCCGGTGCGCACCGCCCGAACCGTGAATTCGGTCCGGCGGGGACGGGTGGCGGGATCGACGATGAGTTCCGCTCCGGGTACGAGCAGTTCGCGGAGGCGGCCAGGGTCGGCTACGTGGGCCCGCGCCAGGCGACCGGCCACCCGGACCCGGGCCACGAACCGATTGGGCCGGTCGCAGAAGACGGCCCGGCGACGATCGGCGGCAAAACTGACGCGGGGGCTCGATTCGTCGGGGATATTCAGAGGAGCACCCATAAATCCGAAACTGTTAGCAGACAAAGTGTTGCAGGCACGCAGGGAAGCGTAGCAATTCGAAGGACCGGGCACCGATGATTAACTTCCTGCGAAAGAACAAGATCGATCTCCCCGAATGCATCGCCGATGCCGACCTGGTGGTCGTGGATTTGGATGCCTGCCTGGAAGTCTTCCCGTTGCGCACCGGCGAAGTCCGCGACGAACTGGCCTTCTACTTCTCCTGGAAATACGACGTCGAGCTGATTCTTGACCCGCTGTACCCGGCCATCGATCGGCTTGCGGCAAGACTGGTCCCGAAGGCCCAGAAGGAAGCAATGCAGATCGTGGGTCGCTGGGAAGCCCGGACTATGCCGTGGGCGACTCCCCGGATGCCGGTGCTGCGCCTGATTCGCCGGGCGGCCGCCGCCGGCAAGCTGGTGGCGATCGTGTCCTACAAGATGCGGTACACGGCCGGTCAGTTTGTGCGTAAGTTCGGGCTGGCCGCATCGGTCGATGCGATTATTGGCGGCGACGACGTCCGCCTAGGCCGCCCCCATCCGGAACGCCTGCTGGCCGCTCTGGGCGCGACCGGGTTTTCCCCGCGTGAGTCGGTGTTCCTGGCCAACGGCAAGATTGGCTATACGATGGGCAAGAACGCTGGCGTGCCGATCTACTCGTACGAGTACGCATTGACCGCTGGATCGCTGCTGCCCTCGCACCGCTCGCTGCGCGAGCAGACGGAGACCGTCGCCGGCTAAACCCGGGCCGGACCGCTTCTTCGGGGGCGGTCTGATAGCATCCCAGACTGGATCGGCGTGTTCGCCTCCGACCGAACGGGCGTAGCGCTATACCCCGAGGATCTGGTCCGCTGCAAAGCTCGTTCCATCCGCCTCCGCGTCTGCCGAAAACCCGACTGTATGGCCGCGGCCGCCGGACGATGACGCACACCGCGGCCGGCCGGCAAGAGCGTCCACCGGCGTGAGACCCACTCCGGTCGCACCGTCTTCGCACTCCGACCCGGCGGCGCCCCGGCGCGAGGTTAGCCTCACGCGGGCCTGGCTGGACGATGGCCGGAAACTGACCGACCTGACCGATCACAACGGACGCAGGGTAGAGGTGATCTATAGTGGGCCATGAGTGGGGCGGGCCCGGGCCGGACATTTAGGACGCGATTATCAGCTTCGACGTCGGCCCGGCCGAGCACGGCGACATCGAGGTGCATCTGGATTCGGCGGACTGGACCCGACACGGACATGCCGGCGACGCGGCGTACGAGGGAGTGGTGCTGCACGTCATCTGGAACGATCCGGCCGAGGCCTACACCGGGCCTCCGACGGTGACGATGCAGGGACGGTTGCTGGCGGCGCCCGGCGCGGCGGAGTCCGGGATGCCCGCGGACGACGCCTGGGCCTGCCGCGAAGAGTTCGGCGCGGCCAAACCGGGGAAGTCCCTGCAATTCCTGCGCTGGCAGGGATGGCAACGGATGGTTGAGCGATCGAGTCGAATTGAATCTGACCTGGCGGTCATGTCGGCAGACCAGGTGCTCTACGCCGGGGTGATGGACGCGATGGGATATTCCCAGAATCGGGCGGCATTTGGTCGACTTGTCCGTCTGCTGCCGTGGGAAGACCTAGGCGGGCTGCTGGCGGGGCGTGGTCCGCGGACGGAGCTGGCCGAGGCGCTCTTGTTTGGCGCGGGGGGCCTGCTGCCCCAACCGGATGAGGAGGGTTCAGAAGGAAATCGCGTGGATGAGCTGCGGGTGCGCGGCCTCAGACGGCTCTGGGCGCCACTGAGCATCCCGCCGATGCAGCGGAACGATTGGCGTTCTTAGGGTGTGCGGCCGAACAACTGGCCCACGCGTCGGCTGGCGGCGGCGGCGCGCCTGTTTACCGAGTGCCTGCCGCCACCACCGACCGTGGCGCTGCAGCGAGCGGTGCTGCAGGTGGCTGAGACGGGCTCTTCGGAGTCCCTGGAGGACCTTTTCAGGATCCCCTTCGAACCGGAGGACTTCTGGGCCCAGCGCATCGATTTTGGCCTGCCGGTGAGCGCCCGAACGACCGCACTGGTGGGGACCGATCGAGCGCGGGAGATCCTGGCCAATATCGCTCTGCCGCTCTCCCTCACGATCGCCCGCCGCCAGGCCAGCGCCCGGCTGCTGGAAGGCGTTCGCGAGACGTTCGCGCTGATCGGGTCGGTGTCGCCGAATCGGTCCAACGCGTACATGGCCGACATCACCGGGTCGGTTGGCCTGCGCGGCGGCCGCGGCGCCGCGGCCCAGCAGGGGTATCTGCACCTCTACCGCGGCTGGTGTCAGCGCAAGAACTGCTCGGCCTGTCCCGTGGCAATGTTTCAGTCTCGCCGTTAAGGCTCAGCCGCCAAATTCGGTGCGGCCGCTGAGTCCGTGGGCGTAGCGGTTGATCGAGTCGGTGGCTTCGATGTCGGTCTTGCGTCCCCAGATGGCGGCGAGCACCTCGTCCTGCATCCAGTGCTCCCAGGTGTCGTACCAGGGTTCCCAGAGGGCCTCGACCGGCTTCGCCGCGCCCAGGACGCTTTTGAGCAGGTCAGGTTCTATCCACTCGGCGAACCGCGCCCGCACCTCACTGTTCTCGAGGATGGCCGGGTAGGCGGGGGGGAGGCCCTCGTTCATAGCCCAGAATCGCGGCGCGAAGAACTCGCCGGTGCCGTCAATGCCTCCGAGGTGGAGAGCCAGCAGGGCGGAGGTGTCGGGCTCAGGAGCTGTGGCCGGTACCGCGTAGAACGGGGTCCAACCGGCGGTCGCGACGCCGGGGCCGTCGAGACCGGGGACCGGGGCGAAGCCAATTGGCGGAGTGCCGCGCTGGTTCCTTACGGTGGCCGCGACGCGGGCGAAGTAGGTACCGACCAGCGCGAACGCCGGCCCGCCGTCGAGGATTTCCGAATAGGAGGATTCCCCGAAATCGGGATCAAGGATCAGGTCGTCAACGAGGTAGGAATGCAGCATCCGCAACAGCCGTGGGGTCGGGTCCGCGGGATCGGCGTTGTACAGGTCGTCGCCTTCGGTGCGGAGGCTGCCGCCGGCGGCGTAGACCATCGCCCACCAGGGAAGATTGGCGTTTAGCTTGGGGCTCAGATTCAGCGACAGGGGCCAGCGGCTGAGACCGCGATCGCGGATGGTCTGCGCCTGCGCGAGCAATTCGTCCCAGGTGGTGGGTGGGCCGGCCCCGATGGCGTCAAGGGTCGCGGCGTTGTAGGCGAGCACGATTGCGTCGCTGTAGAAGGGCAGGCCGGCCAGCTCGCCGTTGGCGGACACGCCGCCCCGGGCGCCGGGAAAGAGCTTGTCGGCGGCCTGACCGAAGGAGGCCAGTCCGGACAGTGGCCGCAGCAGGCTGCTGGCCCACCACGCCCCGGCCTGCGACTCGCGTACCAGGACCACGTTGCTGGGGGCGTCGCCGAGAATGGCGGCTTCCACCCGGGGGCCGTAGTCGTTGAGGACCTCCCGGAACGCGACTTCGACGTCGGGGTTGAGGCGGCGGAAACGATCGAGGACGTTCTCGAACAAATCCTGCCGATAGGGCCAGCCCATAACGTTCATCTGGACGGGAGTGATGGGACCCTGGTTGGCGGCGATCGCTGCGGCGGGGGCGTCGGCGGAAGGGGTGGAAGAGACGGCCGGCGCGGGGGACGAGCGCTCGCAGCCGATCAGGGTGGCGAGGAGGACGCCGACGCCACCGACGGACAGGAAACGGCGACGTTCTAGGGGGCGTGCAGCGGGTCTGGGGCCGGGGCGGCGGAGATCATCGTCGGCGATGCTCCGGGGATCGGAGTTCAAGCGGCGATCAACTCCGCTGGGGAGACAGATAGTGGCGGCAACTTGATTGGGAGCCCTGACCAAACCTTGCTAACATAATTACGATATGACTTGACAATGAGGCGCTCAAGGCCTAGATTTGATCCATGCCTGAAATTCAATTCCCAGATTCGAGCGTACCCGGCCCAACCGGGGCGGCCGAAATTGGCTCGACGGTTCCTTCCGCCACCGAGGATAGCGACTCGGTGCTCGCGGCGATAACCGCCGCGGGTCTGCCGGTCGTACCGCTGATCGATGCGGTCGCCTTCCCGCGGATTACCTTCCCGCTGCAGATCGGACGACCCTTCTCGGTGGCGGCCATCGAGCATGCCGAGCAGGGCGACGGACTGGTCTTCCTGGTGGCGCAAAAGGGGCGCAGTCGCCGCAAGATGAGCGCGAAGGATTTGTACCGTGTCGGCACCGTCGCCAGGGTGGTGCGCAAGTACCGCATGCCCGAGGGCGGTTTCTCGGTGCTGATGGAGGGGCTGTACCGGGCGGAAATAGTGGACACCGACCTGGCCGGCGACGCGGTGATCGCTTCGGTCGCCGAAGTAGGCCGGCGGATGGAGGAGACGGTCGAACTGGAGGCGCTGCGCCGGGCGGTGGCCGCCCAGGTGCAGGAGTTCGCGGAGAAGGGCAACGGGCTGCCCGCGGAGGTCGTCTCGCTGGCGCGCCGGATTTCTGATCCTGACTGGCTGGTTGACCTGGTGGCCGCGCACGCGGCGATGGAACTGGAAACGCAGCAGGACATCCTGGAGACCCTGGACACCTACGAGCGGCTCTACAAGGCCAGCCTGTACCTGTCGGAACAGCTGCACGTTTTGGGTGTCCGCGAGCGGATCCAGGCGAAGATCCAGGACGGAATCGAGAAGGTGCAGCGCGACTTCTACCTGCGTGAGCAGCTGCGCACGATTCAACGTGAGCTCGGCATCGCCAACCCGCAGACGGAAGACGTGGACGAGTTGCGCGAGCGGATCGCGGAGTCGGACATGCCGGAAGAGGTCAACGAGAAGGCATCCAAGGAAGTGGACCGGCTGGAGGCCACCGCCCCGGCCTCACCCGAGGTGGCGGTGATTCGCAACTATGTCGACTGGTTGCTCGACCTCCCCTGGGGCGCGCGCCGTTCGCGGGCGGTTTCGATCGCCCGGGCGCGCAAGGTGCTGGACGCCAAACACTACGGCCTGGAGAAGGTTAAGGAGCGGATTCTCGAGTACCTAGCGGTGCAGAGTCTCTCCAGCACGCTGCGGAGTCCGGTGCTCTGCCTGTCGGGCCCGCCCGGGGTTGGCAAGACAAGCCTGGGCCGCTCGATCGCGAAGGCGCTGGGGCGCGAGTTCGTGCGGATATCGCTGGGCGGGGTACGCGACGAGGCGGAGATCCGCGGGCATCGCCGCACCTACGTCGGGGCGATGCCGGGCCGGATTATCCAGGGCATGCGGCAGGCGGGGGCGACCAACCCGGTGTTCGTGCTGGACGAAGTAGACAAGATCGGCCGCGACTTCCGCGGCGACCCCTCTTCAGCCCTGCTGGAAGTGCTGGACCTGGAACACAACCACAGCTTTTCTGACCACTACATCGAGGTCGGTTACGACCTGTCGCAGGTCATGTTCGTACTGACGGCCAACGACGCCGGAGCGATCCCGGCGACCCTGCGGGACCGGTTGGAGATCATCCAACTCTCCGGCTACACCGAGGCCGAGAAGACGGCGATCGCGCGGGGCTACCTGGAATCGCGCCAGCGGCGCGAACACGGGCTAAAGGAAGACCAGTTCGCCATCACCGACCAGGCGATGAGTCGGGCAATCGACAGCTACACGCGGGAAGCCGGGGTGCGCAACCTCGAGCGCACAATCGCCGCGCTGTGCCGCAAGGCGGCCCGCCGGATCGCCGACGACGAACTACAATCGGTGACGGTCGACGCGGAGGATCTAGATGAACTGCTGGGGCCGCCGGAGTTCGTTCTGGAAGAGGACCTGCACGGCGACACGATTGGGCTGGTGAACGGCCTGGCGGTTACCCCCCATGGCGGCGAGATGCTACAGGTTGAGGCGGCCTGGATGGAAGGCAAAGCGGCTTTCGTGCACACGGGCAACCTGGGTCAGGTGATGAAGGAATCGGCCCGTACCGCGCTTTCGTACGCGCGCTCCGCGGCGCAGGATCTGGGGGTCCAGCCCAACGTGTTCGATCGCAGCAGAATCCACCTGCACGTGCCGGCGGGAGCGACACCCAAGGACGGGCCGTCGGCCGGGATCGCGATGAGCACGGCGCTGGTGTCGGCGCTGCTGGGAGCGACCGTGCGCGGCGATATCGCCATGACCGGGGAGGTGACCCTGCAGGGCAAGGTGCTGGCGATCGGCGGACTCAAAGAAAAGATCCTGGCGGCGTACCGCATAGGCATCCGGGAAGTCATCGTGCCGGCCGCCAACAAGGCCGACCTGGACGACATCCCCACTGAAATACGAACGGATATGAAATTCGAACTTGTGGAACACATGGATCAAGTCCTGGCCCGGGCAATCCACCCCGACGATTTGCGGGCGCATCGCGCGATACCCGGGCGAACTGTACTGGCCTAACCGAAAGGGGCATTACGAATGGCAAAGGTTGTCGGAATCGACTTGGGGACGACGAATTCG
>JASLPR010000051.1 GCA_030744875.1 Chloroflexota bacterium | reverse complement strand
GGGGGGGGGGGGGCCTTAATCTCGGGGGGGGGCCCCCCCGGGGGGGTTTTTTGGTTTTGGGGGGTTGGGGGGGGGCCCCCCCACCCCGCCGCTCCTTCGTGATAGCTTTGAGGACGGCCTTATGTCAGCGCGACAACGTTTGCCGCGACAAATTGCTGATAGCGTGAACGATGATGAAGAAGCACAGCCTCGAATCCCTGCCCGGCTATCACATCGAGATCGCGGCCTACGATCAGTCCTGGCCGGAGCGGTTCCGCGTCGAGCGCGACCGCGTCGCCGCGGCGCTGGGCGACCTGGCCGCCGAGGTGGAGCACTCCGGCAGCACCGCCGTGCCAAACATGGCCGCCAAGCCGATCATTGATGTGCTGGTGGGGTTGGCCGACTTCGCCGACACGCCCCAAACCATCGCCCCGCTCGAAGCCATCGGCTATACGTCCTACGGCAAACTGCGCCCCGGCTGGATGTTCTTCCGCACCAACAACCCCCACGATCGCCACCTGCACGTCGTCGAACTGGGCAGCGAGGACTGGCAATCCCAGCTCGACTTTCGCGATGCCCTGCGCGCCGATCCCGAACTGGTGGCCGTCTACGAACGGGTGAAAGTCGACCTGGCCGAGCGCTTCGCTAATGACCGCGCCGGCTATACGACCGGCAAGACCGAGTTCGTGCAGTCGGTGTTGGAGCGGGTGCGGGCCTGCGACTAGGACCGGCCGGCCCGATTAAGGCCGCGACTCGGCCTGCCCGGCCCGCCAACTCGCTGCTGGATCAGGCTGCGACCCCGCCGGCCCGTTCCGCCGACCGCCCCTGGATCAGGCTGCGCCCGCCGGAACCCGGCAGTACGACTCGATCCGCGACCAGAGCGCGTCGGCCTGGGCGTCGCTGGCCTCCACGAACGGCGGCGCCATCGTGCGGGCGCAGAGCCCCATCTTGTTCAGCGCCGCCTTGGCCGCCGCCTGGCCGGAGGGGGCGGCCCCGAGATGCACCAGGAAATCGGCCGCCTCGCGCTGCATCCGGTTCGCTCTATCGAGGTCGCCGGCCACAAACGCCTCGTACATCTCGGCCGAGAGGTGCGGGACTACATTCTGGGGCAGCCCGATGCAGCCGTCGGCGCCGTTGATCAGCGCGTCCACCAGGTGGTAGTCGCTGCCCAGCAGCACCGGGAAGCCGGCGTCATCGCGCACCCGCGTCAGCACCTCGTGCAGGTACGTCGTCAGCCCGCCGCTGTCCTTCATCCCGGCCACGCCGACATCACGCAGGCGCACCACCGTGTCCGGCTCGGCCGAGAGCTTGGTCATGCGAGGGAAGTGGTAGTACATCACCGGGATTCCCGACGCCGACACCAGCCGCTCGAACCACGCGACCATGGCGTCCTGGTCGATCGGGAAGTAGTAGGGGGCGACCACCAGGGCCACGTCGGCGCCGGCGCCTTCGGCCTCTTTGATCTGCTCGATGGTGGCCTTCAGGTTCGGCAACCCGGCCCCGGCGATCACCGGCACCCGGCCGTTCACCTTGTCGACGACGGTCTGGATGGCCGCCTCGCGCTGGTCCCAGTCGGCCCCCTGCATCTCGCCGGAACTGCCCAGCACCACCATCCCGTGGACGCCGCTGTCGAGGAAGAAGTCCACAATCCGGCGCTGGGCGTCGTGGTCTACGCGCACGTCAGGGGTGAACGGGGTCACCATCGCGGGCATCGATCCGTGCACTCGTTCGGTCGCGTTGGCCATCTTGTGGCTCTCCCTTTCTGTAGCTAGTTCCCGGTCAGTAGCCGGACTACTTCTTCCACGGACGCCTCGGCCATTGCCCGCAGTTCTTCGTCGTTGCGGATGTTAATCGGATGCTCCACCTCGACAAACGGGTACCAATCGGCGCCCTGGTTTTCGAGCATCTTCAGCGCCGTCGGCCGGAACTCATCGGTGATCATCGCCGCCGTCGGCAGTCCCCTGCGTTCCAACTCAACTCCGTCGAGCACACTGCCCGCAGTGCACGAGCCTCAGTCGCCGATGCCGGTCACCGCGAAGTGGCAGCGCCGCACCAGGTCGTCCAGGGTCTCGTTGGGCGCCGAAGTCGAGGAGTCTCCCTTGCTGGCGAATACGAGTTCGGCCACACCGTAGCGCTCCTGCAAGATCTCGCCGACGTAGGCCAGGATGTGGTCCGAGTTCGGCTTCGAGTTCTCCATCAGGCCGACGGTCTTGCCCCGCAGGCTGGCCGGGCGTTGCGCCAATTCCAGCCCGCCGGCGTCGGGGCCGATGGTCGGATCCAGCACCATTAGTCGTTCGGCGATCGCCATGTTCAGTCGCTCCCCTCGTCAGTTGACCTGACCAGATTGACACAATCCTCCACCGGCCGGGTAGCCGCTAGGCAGCGCTGCCCGCTGCCCCAGCTGAACGTCAGGGCCGAAAAGCGCCCGCCGGTGCCGCCGGCCGCGACCACCAGGATGTCTTCCGGCTCGCTGATGGTTGCGTCGGGGCGCAGCCGGAACAGCCCGTCGCGGACGTCTTCCTTCGTCAGCCCGGCGCCGGCGAGGGTCTCGCGGTGCTCCCCGCCGACGACCACCACCACCTGGCAGCCGCCGCCGCGCGGCATTCCCGGCCGGTGCAACTGCGCCGCGAAACTCGCCAGGATGCCTTCGGGATCGGGGCTGACGTGATCGCTGATCTGCAGCGTCGACAGGCCCCAGAAGGTGGTAACCGCGCCCTGCGCCGGCGCAAAGTCGCGGACCACATGCAGCGGATTCCAGCGTTCGTCGGACTCGTCCTCGGCGATGCACCAGGAGTATTTTCCGGGGTGGCCTAGGGTGCTGCGATCGGCCCCGCCGGGCACCGAGCCGGCGCAGTTCAGCAGAACCAGGCGCAGGGCGCGGCCGACGGTGGCGTTGGCATGGGCACCCGGGCCCGGGCCGAACACGTTGGCGCCGGAGTTGAAGCCGAGCTGCGTCACCGGTGGGCCGTTGACGATAAGCATCAGGCCCGATCCGCCGGTGCTGGCCGACGGCCCGTGGGGATTGGATTCCGGGGTGGAGAACGCCTCGACGCCGGCCAGCACGACCGGCAGGTACTCGGGTCGGCAGCCGGCCATAACGGCGTTGATGGCCACCTTCTCGACCGTGATCGTGCGGCGGCGCTCGGGTATCTGGCCGATCACGTCGCCGGGGTCGAGTTTGGTGAAGCTCAGCGTCCGTTCGACCAGCGCCGGGGTCGGCGGAATTATCGGCAGGCCGTCGGTCCAGCCGTTCTCCAGATAGAGCTGCTGCGCAGACAGAAGGTCGTCGGCCTCAATCTGCCGTGCCGCCGGCTCGCTCATGCCGGCTCGTCCTCGTCCCCGGCCGGCTCCGCCGGTTCATCCTCGACGACCTCGATCTTGATCCGCACCCGCTTGCCCACGTATTGCAGCAGCCGGCGGCTCAATTGAAAGTGGCGACCGCGCACGTCGCCGGCCCAGACCGCGTAACCGGTACCGTCTTCCATGCCGCGGACTCGTTTCACCTCGCCCACCACCTCGTCGTCTTCGTCCGGCGCGCCGTTTACGGCGGCAGCATCCTCGTCGATTTCGTTCACCTCTTTCGTGGGCCCTATTATGCGGCCAATTCCGTCGCGTCGAAAGTCCGCCGCCCTACCTTTTCTACGAACGCCATTTAACCGGAGGCCGTCACTAATGAAGATCACAGACCTGCAGACCTTCATGGTCGGCGTACCGGGCAGGGACGACGCCATCCAGAGCAACTGGATGTTCGTCAAAGTCCACACCGACGCCGGTGTCACCGGGCTTGGCGAGGGCCACGTGGCCAGCAAGGAACCGGCCGTCGCCAGCGCCTCGATGGCGCTGGCGCGTTCGCTGATCGGGAAGGACCCGGCGCGCATCGAGGGCCTCTGGCAGTCCATGTACCGCCGCCCGCGCTGGCGCGGCGGCCCGGTGTTGGCCAGCGCCATCAGCGCCGTCGAAATCGCGCTCTGGGACATCAAGGGCAAGGCGCTCGGCGTGCCGATCTATCAACTCCTCGGCGGCGCCTGCCGCGACCGTATCCGCCTGTACACCCACGTCAGCGGCGAGACCCCGGCCGAGATCGCCGAGCACGCCGGGGCGATGGTCGAAGCCGGATTCAACGGGCTGAAGATGTCGCCGGCCTGGGTGGACGAGCATGGGGTGGTGGCGCTGCCGGCGCCGATTCCCTTCGAGGTCGAGCGCGTCCGCGCCGTCCGCGACGCCGTCGGCGAGCGGGTGGACATCATGGTCGATGCCCATGGGCGACTGACCCTGCCGCAGGCCGCTGACATGGGCCGGCGGCTGGAAGAACTGGACATCCTCTTCTTCGAGGAGGCGACCCCGCCGGAAGACGTCGACGCGCTGGAATGGCTTGGCCGCCAGACCAGCGTGCCGCAGGCCACCGGCGAGCGCCTCTTCGGTAAGTGGGCCTTCGCCGAGATCATCAATCGCCACCTAGTCAACTACGTGCAGCCGGATGTCGTGCACGTGGGCGGCATCCTCGAAATGAAAAAGATTGCGTCGATGGCCGAGTCGCGATTTGTGGAAATGGCGCCGCACAACCCGCAGAGCCCGGTCAGCACCATGGCCTCGCTGCACATCGACGCCTGCTCGCCGAGTTGCGTGATCCAGGAGTACGTGCATCCCGGGCCGCCGTTCCTGGCCGAGCTTTTCGAAGGCGGCCCGGTGATCGCGGACGGCTATGCGGCACTGCCCGATCGGCCCGGCCTGGGAATCGAACTGAATGAGGCGGTCGCGGCGCGCCATCCGTACCAGCCCGTCGATCGGCCCGATTGGTCCTGGGAGGACGGCTCGGTGGCGGAATGGTAGGGGACACAGGCAGCCACAGGCTGCTTTCTTGCCGCCTTCGGCGGGGTGGCAGCCACCGGCAGGCACAGTCCGCCTTATGCCTGCGGCCGGGATTCACCCCTAGTCGGTGACCACCTCGCACAGCGCCATGTCCACGATATTCCGCTCGATGCTCGCCGCCGCGTAGACCCACAGCATCACCATTGGCTCGGACGGGTCTTCGTTGGCGAAGCGGTGCGGGGCGCCCTCGGGCACGAAGGCCGTGTCGCGCGCTCCCATTACCCGCCGCCGCCCGTCGACAAAGATGGTCGCCGCGCCGCTCAGGATGATGATCGACTCGTCGAAGTCGTGGGTATGACAGGGCAGCCCGGCGCCGGGTCGGAAGGTGGCCGTGCCGACGCGCAGGGAGTCCGACCCGCTGTCGTCGCCGGTCAGGATCTGGATAACGATCCCGTCGCCCAGTTCCTGTTCGGGGACATCGGCGCTCACGGTGATGTGTGCCATGGGTAAAGCCTCCCACTCCGGCGGGAAGGCTCGCCCGGCCAGCCCGCCGCTCCTGTTAGAGAATGCCGCCGCCCAGTGTATGGCAACCGCGCCGAAGTAGCCGATAATGGATAGGTAGCGACGCTCCGCCGCGTTGCTATACTCCCCATCGGAGCGGCCCCTCCTGGAGAGGTGCCCGAGTGGCCATAAGGGGTCCGTCTCGAAAACGGATAGGCGTGAACAACGCCACGTGGGTTCGAATCCCACCCTCTCCGCCGCGGTACCGATAACGGCCGCCAACCCGCTCCCCCGGGAGAGGTCGCATAGTGGCCTAGTGCGCGCGCCTGGAAAGCGCGTAGGGTATTACCCTCGTGGGTTCGAATCCCACCCTCTCCGCCAGGCCGGCCGAAACCGACCTGGTTCGGCCGGCGCCGCGAGGTCCGCCGCATCCGCCAGGCCCGGCCCGCGTCGACGATTCCCATGGCTGCCGCCCGCGCCCGCCTTCTGGCTACAATGGCAAACCTTTTGGAGCCGGCAACACGCACATCCGGGGAGCCCGCCCTTGATCGTTGACACCCATCACCACCTCTGGCTAATTGACGAGTCCGACCTCTGGTGGCTCACCGACGCGGACCGCGCCGCCGGCGGTCCCCACCTGAACGACTTCGGCCTGGCCGAGATGCGCGAAGCCTTCGACACGGTCGGCACCGACCGCTCGGTGCTGGTTGAAGCCTGGGGCGCCGAGGCCGATCAGCACCACTGGCTGACCCTGGCCGAGGACGATCCGACCATCGGCGCAGTGGTGGCTTCGACCAACCTGGCGTCGCCGGACGCTGGCGCGGTCATCGACCGCCTGCGGGTCTACTCCAAGTTCCGCGGTCTGCGCCTGGCCAGCCAGGACATCGCCGACCCGGACCACCTGGCCCGCGAGGACGTCCGCCGCGGCGTGCGCGAATTCGCCGCCCGCGACAACGTCTCGCTGGACCTGCTGCTCAAAATCGACGATCTCAAAGACGTGCCGCGCCTGGCCGAGGAGAATCCCGGCCTGCCGATGATCCTGAATCACCTGGCCAAGCCGCAGACTTCCGAGTCCGGCTACTTCATCGGCTGGGCGGAGCAGATCGAACTGCTGGAGCCCTACCCGCAGATCCAGTTCAAGATTTCTGGGATGTTGACAGAGGCCGGTCCCGAACCCTCCACCGACCTGCTGCGGCCGGCGGTCCGGTTCATGATCGAGACCTTCGGCTACGAGCGGCTGATGTGGGGGAGCGACTGGCCGGTCTGCCTGATCGCCGGCTCCTACCGGCACAACCACGAGACCACTGTCGCTGCCATGGGCGACATGGACGAAGAGCAGGCGGCGGCGTTCCTGGGCGGCAACGCAATCGACTTCTACCGCATCGAATAGGCATCAAACCGGGAGGCGCTATGCGTATCGACTGCCATCATCACTTCTGGGACGTCACCCCGGAGCGCACGGCCCGCATCCGCGCCATGGATCGAGGCAACAACCATATCTGGCTGGCGGTGCACGGACCGGAGGAACTGGCCCCGCAGCTGGCTGCCATCGAGTTCGACAAGACGGTGCTGGTGGAAGCCTGGGACAGCGGCATCGAAGAGAATCTCCACTGGATGCGGCGGGCCGAGGAATTGGACAGCGTCGGCGCGGTGATCGGCTGGGCGAACCCGTTCGCCTCCGACTTCGCCGAACTGCTCGACGCCTACGTACAGTTCCCCAAGTTTCGGGGGGTGCGCTTTCGGGGCAATTTCTTCCGCGATCCCAACTGGCTGCGCCAGACCGAGGTCCACGCCGCCATCGGCGAACTGGCTTCGCGGGACGGCCTGTCGCTGGACATGCACCTGGCCAAGCCGCTGCTCACCGAGATCCCGCTCATCGCCGCGGAGAACCCGGGCTTCCCGATGAACCTGAACCACCTGGCCAATCCACAGCTGGACGAGCCGGGCCACTTCGAGCCCTGGGCGCGGCTGATGGAGCCGCTGCGCGAGGTGCCGAAGCTGACCTTCAAGCTCTCGGCGATCACCGAGTTCGCCGGCGATAACCCGACCCCCGAACTGCTGCGGCCGGCGGCGCGGTTCATGATCGACACCTACGGCTGCGAGCGCCTGATGTACGGTAGCAACTGGCCGGTCAGCCGCATGGCGATGGAGTACCAGGAGACGTATGAGATGACGATGGCGGCGGTTGGTGAACTCCCGGCGGCCGACCGCGACCGCCTGCTGGGCGGCACTGCGGCGGAGTACTACCGGGTCAGCTAGCCGCCGGCAGAGTCACTGGCACCGCCAGTCTTGTTGCGGGGCCGACCCCGCGCATAGCTACCGGGTCAGCCAAACCCCGCTGGCACGGCGCAACCGAATCGCGCCCCCCGGCGCGCGAGAAACCACTGGGACGTGGTTATTTGGGCATCGCCTTCAGGGCGTCATACGCCGGGCGGTGTCCGCCGATGGAGTTCAAGATGCCGAAGCCGTACTTCTCGTCGGTCGGGCCCACCACCTGCTGGAAGTTGAGGTTCCAGATGAACATGTGGGTCACGTACGGGTACTCGGTGCGCATCTTCTGGAATGCCCGCACCAGGAAGGTTGCCTGGTCCTGCTCTGAGTTGTACTGCGAATATTCGTAGCCAGCCACGATTTCGCTCGTCGGGGTCGAACTCCAGCCGAACTCGGTGAACCAGATCGGCTTGTTGGGGTCGCCCTGTGCGATCATGATCGCTTTCAGTTCCACGAACCGGGTGAAGAAGAAGCTGGCGTGGTTGTTCCAGCCCGGGACGTTGCGGTTGTTGGCCCCGCCCAGGGTGTCATCGGGGGCGTTGGCCCCGCCGTTAGGGTGGACCCCCATCGCGTCGAAGTAGTTGCCGATGCCCGGGAACTCCTCGTAGACCCGCCGGATGTAGGTGGCGTCGTCGATGCCGATGTTGGGGTCGTTGACGCCGGTGGGCGTCGGCGCGCCAAAGATGACGGTCACGCTCGCATCGACGTTCTTGATGGCGGTGTAGGCCGCCTGCAGCATCTGGCCGTAGTGGTTAAAGGCACTGGCGTCCAGGAAGCCCCACTCGTGGAAGAGATTAGCCTCGTTCCAGACCTCGACGGCGTGGATCTTGCCCGGGTAGCGCTGCAGCAGGGCGGTCATGAACGGCGCGATGTCAGCGGCGTTGGCCGGCGGGCCGTGAGAGACCCCGGGGGCCAGCGACCAGGAAGGCGCCGAGACGACGCTGGCCAGCAGGCTCAACCCGCGGGCGCTGGCGGCGTTGACGACTTCGTCGTAGGGGGCCCAGTTGAACACTCCGCGGCTGGTTTCGATTTCGGACCAGCGGAATTGCTGCTTGGTCCAGTTGAAGCCGGCCTCGACGATCTTGTCGGTGGCGGCGTTGGCGTAGCCGCCCACCATGTGCGCCTGCATCCCGAAGCCCACCAGGCCAGAGCCGGCCGGGACCGGGGTGGCGGTGGGGGCTGGAATCGGCGTCGCGGTGGCGCCGGGGATGGCCGTCGGTGCGACCGTCGGAACGGCGGTCGGCTGCGAAGGCGGCGCGGCGGTCGGGTCGGTGACCTCATAGCCGGCGCGGGCCTGCTCGACGCTGACCGGTTGCACGGCGGCGCCGGTGAAGATGTTGAATTCCTTCAGGAAGTCGCCGGTGTTGGCCAGGCAGGCTTCGTTGAGCGGGCAGCCACCGCCGGCGGCGGTCCACACCTGGAACACTTGCCGCTGCGAACGCAGCACCTGGACGTTGCCGAAGACCCGGTAGTTGATCGGCAGGCCGTATAACTCCAGCCAGCTTGTTTCGGCCAAGAAGCGGGCCTTGATGGTCGGGTTCTGATCGAGGATCGCCAGATGGTTCTGCACGATCGCTTCGAACTCGGCCGGAGTGTTCGGGTTGTAGAGCGAGTCGGCGGCCAGCGCCTGGTGCAATGGAACCTGGCGTATTTGCTCCATGACGCCGTCCAGCCCCGCCCCGTTGAGCACGTCCATGGTGTTGAGGAATTGCACCGCCTGCGTCGACGGGTTCCACTGCATCACGACCTTCTGGAACGCCTGGGTGGTCAGGCCGGCGTAGGGGAACCGATGCGACACCGGGTAGCCGACGTTGCTCAGGCCCAGCCGCTGGAAGGTTTCGTAGAACATGACTCCGCCGGCATCGGTGACGGCGTAGCCGTTGCCGGTTTCCTGCCCGGTCTGGCGGTAGAAATGGCCGTTCGGAATGGCCTCGTCGTCGGGGAGTTCCGCCGCCGTGCTGATGGCCACCGTAAGCAGCCCCATGATCAGCACGCCCGCCAGCACACGCAGGATTCTTGGCACGATGTTGCCCTTCTCTATCTCTACTAGTAAGCGATGATTCGGAGCGGTTGCCGGGCGTCCGGCCACGGATCATCCCGGGCCCGGTTCTGGGTACAGTAACGGTCCCGCGGCCCCGGGCGTTACCGGGCGAATGTAGGCCGCCACTCTGACGGCGTCAAGGTTCTCGCGCCGGGGCCCGGACCTAGTACAGCGGCGTCGGCCGTCCCTGCAAGGTGGTCGCCAGCGTCAGTTTTTCGCCGAGGCGATCGACCTCGAACTCGATCGCGTCGCCGACCGGGATCCGCCAGATGGCCTTGCCCAGGGTAGTGCGGGCGTCCAGGTCCTGCCCGTTAACCGTCAGGATCACGTCGCCGAGGGCGATGCCGGCGGCCCGCGCGGTGGAGTCGGCCACCACCGAAACGACCAGCGCTCCGCGGTCGACGCGCAGCCCTTCGCTCGCGCGAATATCTTCGTTGACCACCGAGTAGCGAACCCCCAGGTAGCCGTGATCGGTGCGCCCGTCCTCGACCAGCGCGTCCAGGTGCAGCTTGATGTCCGACATCGCCAGCGCGAAGCCGATGCCCTCGGCGCCCTGCTCTTTGCCGGTGTTGACGCCGACGACTTCACCATCCAGGTTCAACAGCGGCCCGCCGCTGTTGCCGGAGTTCAGCGAGGCGTCGAGCTGGATCATGTTGATGAGGTCGATGCGGATGTCGCCGTCTTCGGTCCTGACTCGATTCGGGAAGTGGCGGCCGAGCCCGCTGACGATCCCGGCGGTCACAGTGCCCTCGAAACTGCGCAGCGGGCTGCCGATGGCCAGCACCTGCTCGCCGACCCGCAAGCGGTCGGAACTGCCCAGCTCCAGCGCAACGTACTGGCCCGGCGGCGCCCGCAGGATGGCGGTGTCCAGGTACGGGTCGCGGCCAATCACCTCGGCATCCAGGAAGGTGCCGTCGAAGAGCACGATCCGCACCTCGTCACGCCCCTGCACGACATGGTTGTTAGTCAGCAGCAGGCCGCTGGAGTCAAAGAAGAAGCCGGTCCCGGACGAGAAATCGCTCGGCGGCTGGCCGTCCACCTCGGGTACGTTGCCGATGTCCTGGTTCATGACGGTGACCACCGCCGGCAGGGTGGCGGCGGCGACCCCGGTGAAGTCGCCGGCGGCGGCGGCCGATCCGCTGTCGATGGCGACCGGTTGGGTCACCACGAGGACCTCGTCCGGGTATTCGGCCGAGGCCCTTCCGCCGGCCAGGTAGCCGGCGACTCCGCCGAGCCCGGCGGCCAGTAGCAGCGCGATGCCGATCCAAAGGTAGAGCACTCCGGGCAGCCGCAGGGGGCGGCCTTCCCGGGTCGGTTCGGGCATGGGTGGTGTGGGGGACGGATTCTGGTTCATGAACTGCCGGACGCCTCGCTTGCCGTAACCCATTTTGTCGCGGTCCCCACCGCGGCTAGGTGGGAAACCCGACGATCGGATTCTGGTTTGAATCGATGGGAACCCCGGATGGGAACCCCAATAGTACCCCCGAATTAGTGCGCCCGGCCCGCCCGGCTGGTTTAGCATTGATCGGTGCCCGGGCGGTCGCTGCGACGCCGGCCCGGGAGCGCCTACCAATCCTTTCGCAACCGGGGGCCCGCGAGTGAGTGCTTTTGACCAGGCCGGATCGATGGTGACCGAGCGGCTCGCCGACGAGCTGTCGGTCGATGTTGATTCGGTCATCGCCCAGATGGAACGTTTCGTCCACCACGAGATCAAGGAAGCCGGATTCGACAAGGCGGTGGTGGCGCTTTCCGGCGGGATCGACTCGGCGGTGGTGGCCACGGTGGCGGCGCTGGCGGTGGGATCGGAGAACGTGGTGGCGGTGATGTTGCCGTACAAGGCCAGCAGCCCCGGCAGCCGCGACGATGCCCGCGATCTCATCGGTCGCCTGGGCCTCGAATCGCTGGAAATCGACATCACCCCGATGGTGGATTCGTTCGCCTCGATGCGGCCGGCGGCCGGTGCGCTGCGGATGGGCAACGTGATGGCGCGCTGCCGGATGATCGTCGCCTACGACGTGTCGGCCGAAGCCGGCGGGCTGGTGGTCGGTACCTCGAATCGCACCGAGACGTTGCTGGGCTACGGCACGCTCTTTGGCGACGCGGCGTGGGCCATCAACCCGATCGGCGATCTCTACAAAACCCAGCTGCGCCAGGTGGCGGCCGAACTCGACATCCCCGATGCAATCCTGACGAAGCCGCCCAGCGCCGACCTCTGGGTGGGGCAGACCGACGAGGAAGAACTGGGCATCAGCTACGCCGACGCGGACATGATTCTCTACCTGCTGCACGACGAGGAGCGTTCGCCGGCGGAGGTCAAGGAAATGGGCGTGGAGAGCGGCGCGGTGGACGGGATCGTGGCGCGGGTGGCGGCGAATGCGTTTAAGAGCCGACCGGCGCGAGTGGCTGAACTCGAGTCGTAGGCAGCCACGCTGCCTTTCTTGCCTCGCCCGACGAACGGGCGAGCCTCCACAAATTGACCACCCGCAGCGCCGCGCCCAGAATGGGCGGCGTACCTCCCCCCCACCCCGAAAGGCACCCAATTGCCAAAGGTACTGATGGGCCGTCCGATGGCCGAAACCTGGATCCCCGAGTACATGCACAAGTTCACCGATGCCGGCTGGGAAGTGGTGGTCAGTGACGCCGCCGCGCCGCTCTCGGCGGAAGACTTCATCGCCGACGCCGCCGGCTGCACGGCGATCATGGCCAACGGCTCGGACACCGTCTCGCGGACGGTTATCGAGGCCGCCGGCGATACGCTGAAGGTCATCGCCCGTACCGGGGTCGGCTTTGACAAGGTCGATGTCGACGCCGCCGCCGAGCACGGCGTGGCGGTCACCACGACCCCCGGCTCCAACGGCGAGACGGTGGCCGACTTCACGCTGGGGCTGATGCTGGCGTGCTCGCGGCTGATCCCGCAGCTTGATGACACGCTGAAGGGCGGCAAGTGGGACCCGCGCAAGGGCAACGATGTCTTCGGCAAGACGGTCGGCATCGCCGGGCTGGGCCGGATCGGCCAGGGAGTCGCCCGCCGGGCGGCGGCGTTCAGCATGCAGATTCTGGGCTATGACCCCTACGTCGACGCGACGGCGATGGCGGCGATGGGCGTGCGTAAGGTTGAACTGGACGACCTGCTGGGGCGCTCCGATTTCATCACCCTGCACATGCCCGCCAACGATGAAACCACGGGCATGATCGACGCCCGGGCGATCGAACTGATGAGGCCTTCGGCCTTCGTCATCAACACCGCCCGCGGTCCGCTGATCGACGAGCTGGCGCTGCTGGCGGCGCTGAAGTCCGGTCGCATCGCCGGGGCCGGGCTGGATGTCTTCATCGACGAGCCGATGGAGGCGTCGCCGTTCTTCGAACTCGACAACGCGATCGTCAGCCCGCACATCGCCGGCAACACCGCCGAGAGTATGGCCCGGATGGCCGAGCGGGCGGTGGACAACGTGATCGCGGTGGATGCCGGGACCTGCCCGCCGGAGTACGTGGTCAACGGCGTCTAGCCGGGCCGGCCGGTGGGCACTCTCTACCTGGTGGCGACTCCGATCGGCAACTTGGCCGATCTGACCGAGCGCGCCCGTGATGTGCTCGGGGCCGTCGATGTTGTGGTGGCCGAGGACACGCGCCGCACCGGCAAACTGCTAAAGCACCTGGAGATCCGCACGAAGTTGCTTTCGGTGCATGGGGACAGCCCGGCGCATCGGATCGAGCGGGTCGTCGAGTTGCTGGCCGCGGGCGATGTTGCCTATTGCACCGACGCCGGGACCCCGGGGGTTTCGGACCCGGGCGCGGCGCTGGTGGACGCCGCCCGCGCCGCCGGCCACGCGGTGTCGCCGGTGCCCGGTCCTTCGGCGCTGGTGGCGGCGCTTTCGGTGTCCGGGATCGAGTCCGTCGGGGCGGTGTTCCTGGGCTTCGTGTCGAGAAGAGAGGCCCGCCGCCGCGAGGCACTGGAGTCCGCTGCCGCGACCGGGCTGCCGGTGGTGATTTATGCGTCTCCACGCCGCGCGGCGGCGGTCGCGGCCGAGTGCGTGGATGTCTTTGGTGAGGCCGCCCCGCTGGTGGTCTGCCGCGAGCTGACCAAGCTGCACGAGGAGATCGTTGAAGCGACGCTCGGTGAGGCCGATGAACTGGAAGTCCTGGCCAAGGCGCGCGGCGAGTACGTCCTGGTCGTCGGGCCGGCCGCGCTGATCGCCGCCGAACCGACCGATAAGGAGATCATCGCCACGATTCGAGAGCAGCTAGGCACCGGGAAGTCGCTGCGGGACGCCGCTGCCGCGGTCGCCACCGAACTCAACATCTCGCGCCGCCGTGCCTATCAACTCGGACTGCAAATCGGGGAGTGACCACTGTTGCGGTGGTTTTTCAGGGGGGGCGGCAGCGCTGCCCGCGCTAGTCTTGAAGCCCGCGCCAACCTGCGACGCCGGCACATCCGGGAGACAGCAATCATGCCCAGCGAAGAGACCGACCACATGGCCGTTGCCCGCGCCGCCGTCGAGCACGGCGAGTTCGCCCAGACCCGCGGCGGTCCGACCGCCGACGCCGACTACTTCGCCCAGATGACCAAGGCCATCGCCCGCGCCGGCCTGAACTGGAAGGTCATCGAGAACAAGTGGGACGGCTATATGGCCGCCTTCGAGGGATTCAACATCGACATCGTGGCCCGATACGGCGAGGACGACATCGAGCGCCTGATGGCCGACGCCGGGATCGTGCGCAACCGCAAGAAGATCCTGTCCACGATCACCAACGCGGAGGAGATCCAGGGCATCCTGGCGGAGTACGGCAGCTTCCAGGACTACCTCAAGTCGCTGATCCCGGCGGGTGAGCAAGGGGCCATCAAGGAACTCAGCAAGCGGTTCGCCCACCTGGGCCCGTCAACCTCGGCGATGTTCCTCTGGATGGTCGGCTACGACATGCCCGAGCACGCGGCCTACATGCTTGAGAAGTATGGAGACGGCTAGAAGGACCTTGGACGTGGCCCGGCCTGCGTGCAGGACGGGAGTAGTTGAGGAGGCCAACAACGACGAATTCCACCGAAAAGCGCAAGACTCTTCGACGCTTCCACGAACCAAGCGGCCTGTACTTCGTGACCACATCGAGCCGGCGACGGAGACTCGTCTTCGCGGGCGAGTCGGGGGGAGTGGTAGCGGCGGCGTTTGAGCGGCTGCGAGCCGAAGATCGGGCGGACGTTCTGGCCTACGTGGTGATGCCCGATCACGTACACGCGATCGTTCGGTCCCGGGGTGAGGCGACGGTCCAAGGTGATGGCGTTCCTCAAACGGGTCGTCGGGAATGAGTTGCGTCGCCGCGGAGTAGAAGGCTGGGTCTGGGAGGCGCGTTTCTACGACCGGCTGATCCGCGATGAAGACGAATTCTGGAACGCGGTCCGCTACATCCACGAGAATCCCGTCAAGGCGGGAATCTGCGAACGACCGGAGGAGTGGGCCTGGAGTACCTCGAATGCGGCGGTGGGGGCTGATCTTGAAGATCTGTTGGTGGAATGGAGCTTCGGGACCGGGCCGTCGGATGGATGGAGTTCAGAGCAGTCGGAGCCCGGGGCCGACGGTCAGTGACTATGAGCGGGTATCCGGGGTCCGGGATCAGACTCCCCTGTGTCCGTCTCAACCTGCACGCAGGTCGGACCACGAGACCCCTATTCCCCGGCGAGGTCCTCCGCCTGGGAGACCATATCGTCGAGGAGGCTGAGGCCGCCGTTCCAGAAGCCCGGGTCGTTGATGTCGACGCCGAGGGGGGCGACGAGCTCGGACGGGGACACCGAACCACCCTTGCCCAGCATCTCTATGTAGCCGGGCACGAAGTCCGCGCCCTGCTCCTCATAGAGCCGGTAGAGCGCCAGCACCAGTAGCTCGCCGAAGCTGTAGGCGTAGGTGTAGAACGGCGTGTGGATGAAGTGCGGGATGTAGCTCCACCAGTGGCTGTAGTTGTCGGTGAGGGTCACGGTGTCGTCGTGCATCGGCGCGTTGGCGGCGATCCAGAGTTCGCCGATCCGCTCGGGCTCCAACTCGCCCTCCTCGCGGCGGGCGGCGTGCAGGCTCTGCTCGAACCGGGTCATAACGATCTGGCGGAAGGCGGTGGCGAAGGCGTCTTCGATCTTGCCGGTTAGCAGCGCCAGCTGCACCTTCGGGTCGCTCTCCTGCTCGAGGAGCCGGTGGAAGACGATCATCTCGCCGAAGACGGAGGCGGTCTCGGCGGTGGTCAGCGGGGTATGCGACTGCAGGTAGCCGACCTGCCGTGAAAGATACTGGTGGATGCCGTGGCCGAGTTCGTGGGCGACGGTCATGACATCGCGGATGCGGTCGGTGTAGTTGCACATGATGTAGGGGTGGATGTTGGCCGGGCCGCCGGCGCTGAAGGCCCCGCCGCGCTTGCCGTTGCGCAACTCGGCGTCGATCCACTTCTTGGCGAAGAACTCGTCGACGATCTCGCCGGCACGCGGGTCGAAATCCCGGTAGCTGTCGGTGACGATCTCGCGGCACTCGTTCCAGGTGCGCTCCGGCGAGTCGCCGCTGAGGGGCGCGTAGCGGTCGTAGTCGTGCAGTTCGTCGAGGCCGAGGAGTTTCTTCTTCAGGCGGTAGTAGCGATGGACGGTGGGGTGGAACTCCTCGCAGGAATCGACCAGCGCGTCGACGGTGCTCTGCTCGATCTCGTTGGAGAGATTCCGCGAGGCCATGGGCGTGGCGTAGGAACGGATCTCGTCGTCGACTTTGTGGTCCTGGACGAGCACGTTGAAGATGTAGGTCAGGACGTGCTGCTGGTCCTTTAGGGAGACGGTGAGGGCTTCGGCGGCGGCCTGGCGCATGGTGCGATCCGGGTCGTAGAGCAGCGCCAGGGTTTCGGATTCGTTCAGGCGCTTGACCTCGCCGCCGTGCTCGACTTCGCAGACCAGCCGCCCGGTGATCTCGTCGAAGAGCCGTGAGAACGCCCGCCCGGCGGTGTTGGCCTTGCGCTCGAGGACGGTCTCCTCGGGCTCGCTGAGTTGGTGGGGGCGGTAGCGGCGTTCCTTTTCGAGGAAGTGCCGGTAGCCGGCCAGGTCGGCGTGGTCCATCAGCGGCAGGGCGATGGCCTCGTCCAGCCCGGCCCATTCGAGCTCGAAGAAGACCAGCCGATTGCGGATGGCCGAGGACTTCTCCATGACGGAACTGAGCAGGCGGCCGTTGGCCGGGTCGTCGCTCTTGGCGGCGTGCAGCAGGTGGGCATAGATCACCGGCGTGTCCATGAGTTGGACGATGTCCTGCAACTCCTCGACGGCGGCCAGGAGCGCGGCGGCGTCGAGTCCATCGAGCTTGCCGCGGTAGTCCTTCTCAAAGGCCGCGGCGCGGTCGCCGGCCGACTGCAGGTCGGCTCCGATCTCCGGATCCTCGACGGTGGCGTAGAGGTCGCTGAGGTCCCAGGCGACGCCGTCGGCGCTGCTGGTGGGCGTGGTTGCGGTGGTCATGTTGGCGTCATCCCGGCGGGTTGGATCGGCTCATGAAGCGGAGTTGTCGATTATGGCAGGTGCGGGCGGTGGTTTCCGACTTGAACCACTGCGAGCGCGTCCGGCGCGGTTACGCCAGCAGGCGATCCACCACGATCAGCGCTGGGAGCACGATGAAGAACAGGCCGACGTGCCACCAGATCCAGTCGCCGGACTCAAAGTACTGCACGGTGCCGGTCGTATCGATCCGGAGGCGGGCCCGCGATTCCCGGCCGCAAAGGACCCTGGCCAGGTAGTGGATCACGACTACCGGCATGATCAGGAAGAACAGTAACAAAGGAAGCTCCAGTTTCATTCCCTCCTAGTCATCTTTGTCACGCGATACCATCCTTATCGCCACAGCGCCGCCATGAAATCCGCGAGCGGACCCCTTGAAGGCCACCATTCCGGTCGTCGCAACTCGGCGCTTTGTCCGTCATACCGAGTGACTACGTAGCCGGCGCTGCGTTCCTCATCGAGGAAGGCCAGCAGGCGTTCCTCCGGCGTCCGATCCAGGGCGTGGCGGCGTTCGGGCGATAGGTATGGCAGGGCCACTGAGGCTCGCCGAGTTCCACTGAGCGCCCGCAGCGCGGCTCGAGCGAAGATCCACAGGCCGTAGCCGCCGATGGCGAGCATGGCCGCGTGAAGAGATAGTCGGTCCCGAGCACCGCCGATCCAACGGAAAATGCACTTAGCACGCAATAGAGTCCGAAGGCGACACCTACCGGAACCGTGTCCGACCAACCCGGCTCCCGCGACTGTTGCCGCATCGTCACGCGGTCTTCGTCGACCCGCAAGGTCACTCGCTCGATAGGGGTGGCACCATAAGTCTGCGGATAGAAGAACACCCCGGCCAGCAGCCAACGCCAGACGCTGAACTCCCGCCCCCGGACCAGATCCACGGTTGAGTCGCTCCGGGCGGCGACGGTGAATCCACGGCCTGAAAAAGTGTCGATCGCTTCCTGCAGGCGGACTGCGCCGGGGAGCGTCGTAGCCGGCTGGGTCCTGATTTGGGCACTTTTCGCGACCGACGGCTCCAGTGGCAGCGTGGACGGCGCCGGGGATTCGCCGGCCGTGCGGTCCGTCCCCGGCCACGGATCGCCGCCCGACGGGGAAGACTCTTCGCCTTGCTTGCGCCGCCGGCGTTCCTCACGGCGTCTTGCGTTATCTCGGCGGCGATCTTCGCGACTCGGCACGGCGGCTCCCTCGATTCCCGGCTTGCCTCAGGATATCCGCCCGGGGGCGCCGAGACCGGCCACCGCTCCCGTCCGACCGGGCGTCGCCGGCGTGTCGGACCGCATTTCAGCCGGCGCGGGAGTGCTACCATTCGCCGGAACCGCGTGGACCTCAGTCCCGGAACCCGGATGAAGACCTACTACCTCACCTGCGCCATCGACTATCCCAACGGCGAGCCGCACCTGGGCCACGCCTTTGAGAAGATCGGCGCCGACTGCATCGCGCGCTTCAAACGTCTGCAGGGTTACAACGTCTACTTCTCCACCGGTGTGGACGAGAACAGCCTGAACGTGGCCCGCACGGCCCGCGAGGCCGGCCGCGATCCGCGCGACTTCGTCAACGAGTTCTCGCCCCGCTTTCACAATCTCTGGCAGCACCTGGATGTGTCGGCGGATGTCTTCATCCGCACCACCGAGGAACGCCACACCCTGGCTTCGGCGGAGATCTTTCGCCGCGCCCATGCCAACGGCGACATCTACAAGGGTAAGTACGAGGGCTGGTACTGCCTGTCGTGCGAGAACTACTACCCGGACACCGACCTCAACGAGGGTATGTGCCCGGTGCACAGCACGAAGCCGGAGTGGTTTTCGGAGGAGAACTACTTCTTCGCACTCTCCAGCTACCAGGACCGCCTGCTGGAGCATTTCGAGCAGAACCCGGGCTTCGTACAGCCGGAGTTTCGTCGCAACGAGGTCCTGAACTTCATCAAGGAAGGGCTGAAGGATTTCAGTGTCTCGCGGGCCGGCACGGACTGGGGCATCCCGGTGCCCATCGACGAGTCGCAGGTGATCTATGTGTGGTTCGACGCGCTGATCAACTACGCAACGGTCGCCGGTTTTCCCGACGACGCGGAGCGGTTCGCCAAATGGTGGCCGGCCGACGCCCACGTGATCGGCAAGGACATCCTGCGCTTTCACGCGATCTACTGGCCGGCGATGTTGATGGCGGCCGAGGTGGAACTGCCGAAGTCGGTGGTCGGCCACGGCTGGATCGACCTCGAGGGCAAGGCGATGAGCAAGACCACCGGGACGGCGGTGGACCCGTTTGAGGTCACGGCCAAATATGGCGTCGATCCGTTGCGCTACTACCTGCTGCGCGAGGTGCCGTTCTTCCGTGACGGCAGTTTCGTCTGGGACAACCTGGACGCCCGCTATCACCGCGAACTGGGCAACGACCTGGGCAATTTGCTGAACCGGACGGTGTCGATGATCGGCCGCTACCGCGACGGCGTGTTGCCGGCGGCGGGGCCGAACTCGGAGCCGGAGACCGTGCTACAGGCGGCGATCGTCGAGGCGTGGGAAAAGGTCGCCAGCGGGTTCGACGCCTGGAATTTCAGCGAGGCGCTGTCCGATCTGTGGCAGCTGGTGGCGGCGGCGAATCGCTACGTGGACGCGACGCAGCCGTTCAAACTGGCCGGCGACCTGGAGCAGGCCGGGCGGGTGGATACGATCCTGTACAACCTGGCGGAATCGCTGCGCCACATCGCGTTGCTGCTGGCGCCGGCGGCGCCGACCACGGCCGACCGGATCATGGAGCAGATTGGCGCCGGGTCGGTGGAAGCCGGCGCCTGGGAAGCGGGGCGCGAGTGGGGCGGCCTGGTCGCCGAAGGGCCGGTCCCGGGCGGCGACCCGCTGTTCCCGCGGATCGAATAGCCGTGTGGCCCGGCTCTTGTTTTTCGACTCGCATACGCACCTGAACGACGAGCAGTTCGCGGACGATATCGCGGCGGTGTGGGAGCGGGCCCGGAATGGTGGGGTGACCCGCGCATTGGTGCTGGGGTTCAGTCTCGAAACCAGCCTGCGGGCGGTCGAACTGGCCGGACGGTTGGAGGGCCTCTATGCGGCGGTCGGCATTCATCCGCACAGCGCCGAGGCGGCGGACGCGGCGGCCATGCGCCGGATCGACGACCTGGCCGCCGAACCGCGAGTGGTGGCGATCGGCGAGACCGGGCTGGACTTCTCGCGGGGTACCGAGCGTCAGGTCGTGCAGGAGGCTGCGTTCGGCGCGCATCTCGACCTGGCGGTGGCCCGCGACTTGCCGGTGATCGTGCACGTGCGCGACGCCTTCGATGCCACGCTGGCGGTGCTTCAGGACTATCCCGGGCGCGGCGTCATCCACTGCTACACCGGCGACGCGGCGCAACTGGCCGGGTTTTTGCGGCTGGACCTGTATATTTCCTTCGCGGGTGTAATAACCTACCCTTCAGGTAGCCAGGCTGGCGAGGCACTGAAAATTATGCCGGGAGATCGCCTTCTGATCGAGACGGATTCGCCCCACTTGGCGCCGCAATCGCGTCGGGGGAAGAGGAACGAACCGGTGAATCTGGTGGAGACGGCCACAAGGGCGGCGGAATTGCGCGGTATCGATCTTGATGATCTGGCCGCGACCACGGACCGCAACGCCGCACGGCTTTTCGGGCTAGATGCTGACCAATGAAGACCACGCACGCGGCCCCCACTCTCAGTGAAATCCTGGAACCGGTGGCGGCCTGGATCGAGCGCGGCAACGGCCGCCTGGACGAGGTGGCGCGGCGCGAGTCGGGCACAGCGCTCGGGTCGATCCTGGAGTTCGCCATCGACGCCAGCGGCAAACGGGTGCGCCCGGCGCTGGTGTTCTTGACCTCGGGTCTGTTCGGCGAGATTGACGAGGGCGCGATCGACCTGGCGGCGGCGGCCGAATGCCTGCATACGGCGACGCTGATCCACGATGACATCGTCGACGATGCCGACTCGCGCCGTGGCCGCGACGCGATTCACGTCAACTGGTCGGAGGGCGCGGCGGTGTTGACCGGCGATTACCTCTTCGCGGCGGCGGCGGACCTGGTGGCGCGGCTGAACCGCCCGCGGATCGTGACCCTGTTCGCGGAGACGATCATGCGGATGTCGCGTAGCGAGTTCGACATCCCGGGCGTGGACTCCAGCCCGGAGCGGATGATGGGCGCCTACGTGGAGAAGATCGAAGCCAAGACCGCCTCGCTGTTCGGACTTTGCTGCGAGGCGGCGGCGGTGCTGGCCGACCGGCCGCCGGCCGAGCAACTGGCGCTGCGCGAATACGGCCTGAACCTGGGGAACTCGTTCCAGGTGGCCGACGACATCCTGGACATCACCGGCGACGCCGGGGTGACCGGCAAGCCGGTGGGCAGCGACCTGCAACAGGGGCTGCTGACCTCCCCGAGCATCCACTTCCTGCGGATGCGCGGCGCGGAACCGAGCGCGGTGGCGCGGTTCTTTGAGAACGGCGCGCCGGATGCGGCGACGCTGGAGGCAGCGCTGACCGAATTGGACGAATCCGGCGCCGTCGACCGCGCTCACGCTGACGCCGATCGCTTCGGACAGGACGCCCGGCAGCGCCTGGCCAGCTTCCCTGACGGAGCCTGCGCTCGGGCGCTCGAAGGTTTGACTCATTACGTCGCCAGCCGGGCCAGCTAGAACTCCCGCCGACCGGGCGGGCGATGTCCGGGCGATGTTCGACGCCATCGCGCCGCGTTATGACCGCGCCAATCGCCTGATCAGCCTGGGCATGGACTTGCGCTGGCGCGGGAAGGCGGTGCGCCTGGCGCTGGCCAACAAGCCCGCGGTGGTTTTGGACGTCGGCGCCGGCACCGGCGACCTGACGCGGATGGTCGCGGCCAACGCCGAGCCGTCGGTGCGGGCCTACGGCGTGGACTTCTCGCTGCCGATGCTGCGGATCGCCGCCGCCCGCTCCGACCGCGAGCCAGATCGCGTTCGCTACCTGCAGGGCGACGCGCTGCACCTGCCGCTGCCGCCGGCCTCGGTGGACGCGATCGTCACCGCCTTTACCATCCGCAACATCAGCGACCTGACGGAGGTGTTTCGTTCGTTCGCCCGGGTGCTGAAGCCAGGCGGTACGGTGACGGTGCTCGAAATCTCGCCGATGGGGAATGGCCCGGTCGCGATGCTCTTCCGGCTCTATTTCGGAAAGATCGTGCCGTTCATCGGCCGGCTGGCCACCGGGCATCCGTTCGCCTATCGCTACCTGCCAGAATCGGTGGAGCGCTTTCGCGACGCCGAGACGCTAGCCGCGCTGATGGCCGAGAATGGCTTCGGCGCGGTGACTTTTCGGCGTCTCGGGATGGGCAGCGTGGCCCTGCATCACGGCGTGCGGGAGGACTGAGCGAGTGAGCGAATTCGGACAGACGTTCACGGTCCGCGATCTGGACGATGCCGAATGGGCGACGCTGATCGCCGCCGACCCGATGCCGAGCTTCCTGCAGAGCCGGGCCTGGGGCGACCTGAAGGCGCGGTTCGGCTGGCGGGCGGTGCGGCTGGGGTTGGTGGATGGCGACGGGGTCGCGCGGGCCGGGCTGCAGCTGCTGCTGCGCACCATGCGCCCGCTGCCGCTGCTGCCCGGGGTCGGCGTGGCCTACGTGCCCCGCGGGCCGCTGGGCGAGGCGCCGCCCGACGCACTGCGCGAGTTGCTGGAGGCGACCCGCCAGGCGGCCGCCGGAGCCGGGGCTTCCTTCTTGCGCATCGAGCCGCCGGCCCATTCGTTCGCGACGCTCGGTCCGGTGCTGGGCGAAATGGGCTTCGACCGGACCGCGCAGTACGTCCAGATCCGCACCACCGGGCTGATCGATCTGCGGCCCGAGGAAGACGAGATCCTGGCCGGGTTCAAGTCGAAGACCCGCTACAACATCCGCCTGTCCGAGCGCCGCGGGGTCGAAGTCCGGCCAGCCGCCGGGCCGGCAGACCTGGCCGCGTTCCACGCGATGACGGTGGTCACCGGCGCCCGCGATGGATTCGCGGTGCACGCTCCCGAGTACTACGAAGCGGCGTGGTCGACGTTTCAGCCCGACGCCGGGCGATTGCTGATCGCCACGGTTGAAGACGGGGACGTGGGCGCGCTCTTCGTGGTGCGCTGCGGGGGCGTGGCCACCTACCTCTACGGCGCCTCGACCGGGGCCGGGCGGCGGGCGATGCCCAACTATCGGCTCCAGTGGGCGGCGATGCGCTGGGCCCGCGAGCAGGGCTGCCACACCTACGACCTGTGGGGCATGATCGACCCGGAGATCGAGCAGGACCCGATGGCCGGGGTGCACCGCTTCAAGCAGGGCTTTCAGCCGGACGAGGTCTTACATCCGGGGGCCTACGACCGGCCGTTGAACCGGCTTTCGCACCTGGCGCTGACCGGGGTGCTGATGCCGGCGCAGGCGGCGCTGCAACGGCTGCGATCCGGTCGCGGCGAAAAAGCCAGTCCATTCTAGCCATGCTGCTCAGCGAGCTACTGCACGACCTCAAGGATGTGGCCCGCCACGGCGGCGACCCGGAGATCACCGGCATCAATTTCGACTCGCGGGCGGTGCGGCCGGGCGATCTATTCGTGGCGGTCAGCGGCGCCGACCGCGATGGGCACGATTTCGCGGCGGCGGCGGTGGCGGGTGGGGCGGCGGCGCTGCTGGTGGAAAGGCATTTGCCAGAACTCGCGGATACCGCACAGGCGGTGGCGCCCGACTCGCGCCGCGCGATGGCGGCGGTGGCGCGGCGCTTCCATGACTTCCCGGACCGGCAACTGGGCCTGATCGGGGTCACCGGCACCGACGGCAAGACGACGACGGCGGCGCTGATCACACGGATTCTCGATCTTGCCGGGCTCGCGCCGGGGCTCATCTCGACGGTCGACCATCGCGTTGGCGGGACCGAGTCGGCCAACCCGGAGCACCAGACGACGCTGTCTTCGCTGGAGTCGCAGCGGATGCTGGCGGCGATGCGGGACGCGGGCAATCAGTGGGCGGTGCTGGAGACTTCCTCGCACGGGCTGGCCCACGGGCGGGTGGCCGGTTTCGCCTTCGATGTGGCGGCGTTCACGCGGATCACCCGTGAGCACCTGGACTGCCACGGCACGGTGGAGGCCTACGTGGCCGCGAAGGCCGGGCTGCTCGATCTCGTTGCGACTGTGCCCGGCGACCGGCCGAAGTGGGTGGTGTTGCCGGCGGCCGATGACAATGTGGATTACCTGCGCGAGCGGGCCGGTTCGCTGCCAGTCCTGACCTATGGCACCGGGCCCGGGGTCGATGTGCGCGCCTTCGACACCAGCGCCTCTATGGACGGCATTCGATTTCGCGCTGAGACACCCTGGGGAGCGGCCGCGTTCGAGTCGCCGCTGGTTGGCGAGTTCAATCTGGAGAACTGCCTGGCGGCGATCGCGGTGGCCGGGGCGCTGGGGGTGTCGCTGGACGACTGTGCCCGGGGCCTGGCGGCGTTCGAGGGAGTGACCGGGCGGATGCAGGTGGTCGATTGTGGGCAGCCGTTCACGGTGGTCGTCGACTACGCCCACACCGCCGAGGCGCTGGCCGAGGTGCTGCGCCTGCTGGGTGAGTATTCGGCCGGTAAGGTGTCGGTCGTGTTCGGTAGCGCCGGGGAACGCGACCTGGACAAGCGGCCGGCGATGGGCGCGGTGGCGGCCCGGTTGGCGGCCTATTTCGTGGTCGCCGATGAGGACCCGCGCGGCGAGAGCCGCGACGGCATCGCGGCGGACATTCGCGCCGGGGCGCTGGCGGAACGCGCCGACGCCCGGCATGCGGTGATCCACGACCGGCGGGAGGCAATTCGCCACGCGCTGGCCCGCGCCCGTCCCGGCGACACCGTATTGCTGGCCGGCAAGGGCCACGAGAACTCCATCATCGGGCCGTCCGGACCGACCGCCTGGGACGAGACCGCGATGGCCCGGGAATTGCTGGCGGACCTGGGCTATGCGCGTCGCGGTTCCGCCGATGACAACTGACTCCGACCGGCTCCACCTGATCCTGGACACGCTCGAAATACCCGCCCCCGGTCCATCGCCGCCGCTGCTGCTGGTGCTGAGCGGACTGCCGGCCAGCGGCAAATCAACACTGGCGGCCGGGCTGGCGGCGCGGCATCCGTTCTGCGTTGTGGCGACCGATCCGATCCGCAAGACGCTCTTTCCCGATCGGACCTACACGGCAGAAGAGAGCGTGGCGACCCACCGGGTGGCCCACGAGGTACTGCGGTATCTATTGGAACGCGGCGTGTGGTGCGTCTTCGACGGCACCAACCTGCAACGCCGCCACCGCGAGACAGAGTCCAACTGGATGCGGTCCGAGATAGAACGCTACATGACCTCCAGGCCGTGCCATTCGTGCGACGGCCAGCGACTGAAGCCCGAGGCGCTGGCCGTTACGGTGGCTGACCTGAACATAATGGACGTCACAACCAAGTCCATAACCCAGGCGGTGGAGTGGACCGACGCGATAGGCGGGGGAGCGGTCTCGCCCGCGCCCTCTGCCAACGGGCGCAAGCGCAAGAAGAAGGCCAGCGCAGCGGCCTCGAATGGCACCCTCTCCGACAGGGAGAAGGCCATCGCCTCCCAGATACTCAAAGAGATCGACGCGCGGCTGAAGTTCCTGGTCGACATCGGGCTCGGCTACCTCACCCTTCACCGAACGGCGTCCACCTTGAGCGGCGGCGAGGCCCAGCGGATTCGGCTGGCGACTCAGATCGGCTCCGG
>JASLPR010000050.1 GCA_030744875.1 Chloroflexota bacterium | reverse complement strand
AGGTGGAGCTGCGCGACGAGCGGGCGATCTTCCTGGGGGAGCTTTCGCTGGACGGCGGGGTGCGGCACGCGAACGGGGTTTTGCCGATGGTGGCGGTGTGCCAGGAGGAGGGGTTCGACGTGGCCTATGTGCCGCTGATTGACGCCCGCGAGGCCGGGGTCGTTCGTGATGTAACGGTGCTGTCGGTGGATTCTTTGCAGCAGCTGGTGGCGCACTACAACGGCCTGATCGAGATCGAATCGCATTCCGAGGACCTGGGCAAGGACCGGGCCGATGGGGCACTGGCGGACATGAAGGACATCCGCGGCTAGGAGCACGCCAAGCGGGCGCTGGGGATCGCCGTCGCCGGCGGCCACAACGTCCTGATGAGTGGCCCGCCGGGCACCGGCAAAACCCTGCTGGCGCGGGCGCTGGCGTCGATCCTGCCGCCGATGACCTTCGAGGAGTCGCTGGAGGTTACAGAGATTCACAGCGTGGCTGGGGCGTTGCCACGGGACGTGCCGCTGATCACGGCGGGCTTCGCCGGCGATCAGGGCCGCCAGATCATGGCGGTGCCGGGCGAGGTGTTCTCGAAGGCCAGCGCCGGCTGCCACGCGCTGATTCGCGACGGCGCGACGCTGGTGCGCTCGGCCGAAGACGTGCTGGAGGCGATTCAAGTACTGGGCGAAGGCATGCAACTGCCGCTGGCGGTGCCGCCGCCGCCGCTGCCGGAGGGCGACGAGGGTGAGGTGGTGAAGCTGTTATCGCACAGGCCGTTGCAGACCGATGAGATCGTCCGAGCTACCTGGCTGGCCGCGGGGCGGCTGGCGACGGTACTCACGATGCTCGAACTGAAGGGGATGGTGCGCGACATGGGCGGCGGTGACTGGGTGGTGGGCAAGCTGTTCCGCTAGCCCCAGCGGCCGGTGATGAAGGTGAGGGCCAGGCCGGTGGGACGAGCCGGCTAGTCGGCCGCGTCGGAGCCGGCTCCGGTGTAGACCAGGTTGTAGGTGCCGGCGGTGTCGTCATACCCGCGGACCACCACCCAATACGTGCCAGAAGTCCAGAGGTGGCGGCGGATGAACGAGCCGGTGTCGGCCGTATCGTCGTCGTTGATCTCGATCAACTGCATGTCCGGCCCATATAGCTCGATGATGGTGTCCATCCCCCAGGTCTCAACGCGGACGATGAAGTCTTCACGGCCGCGGAAGGACCAGACCTCGAGTTCGCCGGCGGCGATGGTGCCGTTCACTGCGACGCCGGCCGCGGGCAGCGCGCCGCGATCGCGATACTCGGTGGTCCCGGTGGTGGGCAGCAGGGTGTAGGTCCCGCTGTCGCCAAAGACGCCGGTGACTTCGATGCTGTAGAGACCGGCGGCGAAAAGGCGGGTGGAGATACGCGAGCCGAAGTCGGGCAGGCCGTCGTCGTTGGCGGCCACCAGGCGGCCGTCCGGGGCATAGAGGCGCAGGTTGGTGTCGAAGCCGGAGGCGTCGATCTGGATGTCCTGCCCGGAGACGCCCTGGAACGTCCAGAGGTGCACCTCGCCGGCGGCGAGCGCCCCGCCGACCGCCTGTCCGGAGGCCACAGCGCCGCGGCTGCTGGCGGCGACGCGCAAGAACTCGATGGCATAGTCGCCCTGGTCGCCGGCGAAGCCGTTGAGGCGGACGCTGTAGGTGCTGCTGGCCGGCAAGATGTGGCGGATGCGTGAGCCAAGGAAGACCGCGCCGCCGTCGTCGTTTTGATCCAGGAGTGCGCCGTCGGGGCCGAAGAGGCGCAGGTAGGTATCGATCCCCACGACTCGAGGCTGACGAGTTCGCCGGCGGCGCCGGTGAAGGTCCAGCGGTCGACGCCGCCGGGGTCGCTGATGGCGCCGTCGATGATGGCGGTCGGATCCAGCGCGCCGCGATCGATGAGCGCCACCGTGGCCGGGGCGCCGGGGACCGGCGGCAGCGCGCCGGCGCGGTGGGCGCGGCCCCAGTTGTCGACGATCGGCCGGGCGCGGTCGGTGGGGATGATGTAGCCAATGTTGTCGGCCGAGGCCGGGTCGATGCCGGCGGCGGGGATGCCGATGAAGGCCCCGGCGAGATCGAAGGCCGCGCCGCCGCTGACGCCCGAGTTGAGGGCGGCGTCGGTTTGCAGCCAGCTGAGCCCGAGCTGGGAGACCCGCGACGACAGGATGCCGGTGGAGACGGTGGGCTCGGTGGAGCAGCCAAGGGAGGCGCGCTCGGCGGCAACCGGGAAGGCGTCGCCGGGCGGGTCGATGGCGGCGCCCTACCGGGTGACGATTCCGTAGTTGGTCAGCGCCCAGTGGTTCCAGCCATCGGTGAACATCACTATGCCGGTGCTCTCGCGATAGAAGGCAAGGCCGGTGGTGGTGTTCTGCAGCGTGTCGCCGGAGAGGACATCGGAGTGCTCGCACTCGATGGGGGCGCCCATGGTGTCGCCGATCTCGGCCTGCAGGCTGGCGAAGCCCAGCGAGAACCCGGGTTCCTGCCCCTCGGGACAGTACGGCGCGGCGGCGGCGGGATGGGGGTCGGCGGCAAAAGCCAGCAGCAAGAGTAAAACAGTCGCTACGGATACGCGGATCATCGGCATTGTTCCCTCGCACCTTGCCCGGTCTGAACTCGTGAGCAACGATGGTACAGGGCACGGACGCGCGCGCCTCATCGAGGCGGCGCACCATTTCTACGACCTGGAGCGCGCGGTGCGGTTACGGGCGGCGCTGAAGGAATTCGACGGCGGGCGCATGCTGATCGGTCCCTCGCAGAGGACCTACAAATGTCCAACCGCACCGATCGAGATGGTCCTCTACCTGGAGCAATACCTGTACCGGCGGGGGATTCGCGAGCGGACCGAACTGACCTACTTCTCGCCGTATCCGGCGGTGTTCGGCGGGGATCGCTTCGTCGAGATCGCCCGGCCGATCATCGAGGAACGCGGCATCCGGAGCGCGCTGAATTTCAACCTGAAGGAAGTCAAGGATTCAACACTTCACTCGCAAGAGGGCGAGAGCCTTGAGTTCGACCTGGCGGTGGCGGTGCCGCCCCACGGGGCCGGGCGGGCGATCGGTGCGACCGGCTTGGCGCCGGACGGCTGGGTGGACGTCGATCCGTACACGCTGGAAGTGCCCGGGCAGGAAAACATGTATGCGCTTGGCGACGTGGCCGAGATCGACTGCCCGATGACCGGCGTGGCCGCCCACGCGCAGGCGAAGTCGGTGGTTGATGGAGTGCTTGCCGGGGTGCGCGGCCGGGGCCGGGTGCGGAACTACCATGGGCAGGTGATGTGCTTCATCGAGACCGGTCACGGCCAGGCGACGATCATGAGTTTCGACTACGAGAATGTCGGGCGACTCTCGCAGCCGAGGCGCTGGTACCACTGGACGAAAGCGCTGCTGAACCGGCTGCACTGGATCGCGATTCCGTCCGGAAGGCTCTAGCGGTCGGGGAGCCGGGCGGCCCGGTGCGGTAAACCGCGGTCGGGGATTCGTGCCAAAATGCGGCGCGATGTCGACGGGTCTCTGGCGGCGTGGCCGGAGTCCGAGAACGAGAGCCGAGGCGGCGATGATCCTGGGAAGCGGCGACTACCGATACGACATGGAGTGGGACTGGGGAACTACCCCGGACGGCTGGACCCTGGGCTGGATCGGCGGCGTGGCGACCGATTCGCAGGATCGTGTGTACGTCTACAACCGCGGCACCCACCCGATGGTCGTGTTCGACCCGCAGGGCAACGTGCTGACGCACTGGGGCGACGACTTCCTGCCGCACGCTCACGGCATCTACATCGACGGCGACGACATGCTGTGGCTGACCGACCAGAAGGCGCAGGCGGTGTTCAAGTGCACCACCGACGGCGAGATCCTGCAGACCATCGGCACCCCGGGCCGGATCGGGTCCGAAGGCGTGCCCTTCCACGACCCCACCGACGCCTTCCCGACGTCTTCCGGCGAGATATTCGTTTCGGACGGCTACGGTAACGCGCACTGCCATCGCTTCAGCGCCGACGGCGAACTGACGGCTTCCTGGGGGACGCCGGGGACGAAGACCGGCGAGTTCGTGCTGCCCCATTCCGTCTGGGTCGACCCGCGGGATCGGGTCTGGGTGGCGGACCGCGAGAACCGGCGGATCCAGCTGTTCGACCGCGACGGCGGGTTCATCGAGGAGTGGACCGGCATCGACCGGCCGACCGACTTCCACGCCGTTGACGATGAAGTGGTGTTCGTGGCGGAACTCGATGCCGGGATCGCCGTCCTGGACCTGGACGGCGGGGTGGTGGTGCGATTCGGGACGATGGGCAATGGCCGGGATGAGTTTGTGGCCCCGCACGGCATCTGGCTGGATAGCCAGGGCTGCCTGTACCTCTGCGAGGTCCAGCGCGACGACAAGATCCACAAGCTGACCCCGGCCTAGCCCGGGCCCGACCCGGCTCCCGGCCCGGCTGCTACCGGCCCGGCGGATCAGCCCCCGCCCTACGTAACGTCTCCGTAACGGACGTGTATCGGAAATGACGCGATGCGGCCGCGGCTTGAAATCGGCAGGCAACGGGGCAGACCTAATCTCGTAAGCGATCAAGGGGGACCAGAACTCTCCGATCGCCAGACGATGTGGGGTGGAAGTGAGTCCGACGGCAGGGGAACCGGCCGCCGGCGGGGCGAGCGGAGCGCGAGGCCCGGTGATCAAGTGAAGCAGGCAACGTCGGGCCGGTCGATCGCCAGGGGCGTCGATGGACCCGGCCGGAGGGGAGACCGATGCAGACTCGTATAGCCGGGCGCCGAAACACCGGAACGGAGGCGCCGCGCACAGTGGCGGCCGGTCGGGTGCCGCTGATACCGATTCAAGGCACGGTGCGCGGAGTCGCGGGGTGATTTAGCGACCCGCGGATTGGGGGCCGTCACCAGGCAAACGATGTCGCGCTGGCAGGCGGAGTTCTGGAGCCCCGCACCGCGGCGCGCTGCGGCCACGAGCAATCGATGGCGTTCGAGAAGGGCGATGTCGTGAACAGTGGGCTGGCAATCGTGAACGAGATCGGCGTCCCGCTCCTGGGGGTGGTGAACGTGCGGGCGATGACGCCCGAGGGACACGTGCTGGCGATCGGAACGCTGATCGCACCGGCGCTGCTGGACTTCGAGGGCCTGGCGGCCACCGAGCAGCTGGCTATTCAAGTCATCGCGAAGAACGATTGCGAAGTGGTGGTCGGCGGTCGGGCGGAATTGATGGAACGGCTGCAGTCCGATCCGCAAGCGATCGTCCCGCTACTGGAGCCTCAAATTGAATTACTGAAGGCAGTGCAGGTGGTATCGCGCACGTGCGTGATCTCCCGGCTGACGCTACGGGTGGCGGCGACGCTGCTGGACGCGGCCGTGGACGGTTCGCGCGAGGCGCGGGTGTCCCACCAGGAAATCGCCGAGACCGTCGGGTCATCGCGTCCGAGCGTGATCCGGGTACTACCACGAATGAAACGGGCGGGCCTGATCGAAACGGGCCGGCGCGCCATTCAGCTGTGCGACGTGGAGGCGTTGGAGGGTGCGGTCTGTTGAACACTATTGGCCAGAGGAGCGGTGTCGCCGCAATGGCGACAACGGCCGCCATGCGATGGCCGGGCCCTCCCCCGGGTGAGATTTGGGAAGGCCCTGGATGCGGTCGGGGCGAAAGGATTTGAACCTTCGGCCTCATCGACCCGAACGATGCGCTCTGCCAGGCTGAGCTACGCCCCGCGAAGAGGCAGTTTAGCGGGTCGGTGGGCGGGCCGCCACGGGTTTTTTCAGGGGGCGCGGCACGTCGGAGCCAGCGTGCGAACGGCGGGCGCCAGACGGTCGGAGATGGGGAGGCCGCCAAAGCCGGAGTCGGCGGTGATCGGGTCCCCTCCGGCGGCTTTGACAAGAGCGGCGAGGGAGTCTGGATCGGCCCCGGTGGCGAAGCCTCGACGCTGTTGCGGTAGCCACACAAAGGAGATGTCGTCCGGGCCGGACCGGCGGGCGAGTTCGGCGGCGATGCGGCGGCCGGTTTCGGGCCCGGAATTCCAAATGACCAGTGCTGTGGCGGCGGCGCAGACACCGAGCGCTGCCGGCTCGGGGTTCGATCCATCGATGCGGAAGCGGGATTGAACCACCAACGCTAGGCGGTCGACTTCGGTAGTGCGCCCGGCAATTCGCAGGCGTGCGGCGGCCGGGATGGTGGCGGTGCCGGCGAAGCTGAGTCGCTCGACGATCTCCAGTTCGTCCTGGGCCAGGGCCAGCACCGCCGCGGCGTCGCCCTCGCCGGGCAGGGCGATGGTGACGCCGCGGCGGGCCGCGGGTTGGGGTTTGAGACGTAACCGGAGCGTGGCCGGGATGCCGGTCATGCCGCCGGCACCGGCACCGGCGCGGGTCAGGTCGTAACCGGCCGAGTTCTTGATGGTCCCACCGCCAGCCGGGATGCGGAGTCCGCCGCCGGCGATGAGGCCCGCGCCGAGGACCCAGTGCCGCAGATCCGGGAAGCGCCCGGACCTCCCCAGCGCCAGCCCGGATAGGAAGGAATCGGCCACGATCGCGTGCCCGGGCAGGGGGGCGACCGGCCAGTACAGGTCGAGTTGGGCAAGGGCGTCCCCGAGCGCGGCGTGCGTGACCCCGGGCTCGACCAGGGCGGTCAGGTTGTCGGCGTCGATATCGAACACGCGGTCCAGGCGGCGCAGGGTCAGGCGGGCGGCCGGGGATGGTGGGGCGTCTTCAAAAGACAGACGCAACCGTCCTTCGGATACCAGCCGCGTCAGATTCTCCAGAGCGTCGCTGGAGGCGGGTGCGAGGACCAATACGCCGGCCGGGTCCCGGGACAGGCCGTCACGACCTAGAATTGATTCGAGTTCGTCCATGGGGACCGAATCGCTGGCGATTTGCTATCAGCCTTCGTGGAGTCGGCGGGCGGCCCCGGTAGTGTACGGCAGGACCCGAGCCCGATGGTTCGGGATACGTATGAGGATTGATATTTGCGGCACGCGATCGCGGCATTTGCCGGCAAGATCGCCGGAACGGCCATCCGGCGGCTGGGGCGGGGTGGGGGGACGGCGTCGCCCGGCCTGATCGCCGAGCGGGTCAGCCCGGACTACCTGCACGCGCTGCTGCGGGCGATCCCGGGCGGCTACGCGCTGCTGTCGGGCACTAACGGCAAGACGACTTCGGCGGCGATGCTGACCGCCATCCTTGCCGAGCAGGGGCAGGCGGTGATTGGCAACCCCAGCGGGTCGAACCTGGCGCGGGGTTTGCTGTCGGAGCTATTGCGGCGCACGGATTGGCGCGGCCGGCTGCGCGCGGATCCGGAGACCGTTGGGGTTCTCGAGGTGGATGAGGCGGCGTTGATTCCATTGCTGCCCCCGGCGATGCCCCGGGTGGTCGTGCTCACGAACCTCTTCCGCGACCAGCTGGACCGCTACGGTGAGCTGGACTCCATCGCGCGGTGCTGGCGGACGGCGATCGGGGAATCGGAAGGACGTTTCACCCTGGTGGCCAACGCCGATGACCCGGCGGTGACCCACGCCGCCAGGAGCCATCGTGGGGAGACGATCTTCTTTGGCATCGAGGACCCGGCCGGAGACGGCCCCGACGAATGGGCCGACGCTACCCTGTGCCCGGTCTGCGGAGCGGCGCTGGACTACGCGCGCGTGAACTACTCGCACTTGGGGCACTACGAATGCCCGGACTGCGGGTTCGCGCGACCCCGGGCGCGGGTGGTGGCGCGGGAGGTCGAGCGGCATGGCCTGGAGGCCACCTCGTTCGTGATCGAGGCCGACGGCGAGACCCTGCCGTTGCGGCTGCGGCTGCCCGGGACCTACAACGTCTATAACGCGGTCGGGGCGCTGGCGGCGGCCGGGGCGATGGGCGCTGGCGGGGAGGCCATGCGCCGGGCGCTGGAAGGCTTCGCGCCGGCCTTCGGACGTGCCGAGGAGGCGCGGATCGACGGCCAGGACCTCACGCTGCTGCTGATCAAGAACCCCACCGGCGCCAACGAGGTCATCCGGTCGCTCGCGAGACTGGACGGCGAGCAGGATTTCCTGGTGCTGCTCAACGACCGGGTCGCCGACGGCGAGGACGTCTCCTGGATCTGGGACGTGCATTTCGGCCGGCTGCGGCCGCGGTCGCTGGTGGTGTCGGGGCGAAGGGCGCAGGACATGGCGCTGCGCCTGAAATACGCCGGATTGAAACCGACCGGCGGGATGTCCACGGACTCGAACCTGGAAACCGCGCTGGATCGGGCGCTGGCTGGGGCCAAGGGACGGCTCTACGTGCTGACCACCTACACGGCGATGCTGGAATTCCGCGCGTTGCTGGTCCGGCGCGGGGCGCTGCGGGAGTACTGGCAAGAATGAAGCTGAAGATCGGGTACCTGTACCCGGATTTGATGAACATCTATGCCGATCGCGGCAATGTTGAGTGCCTACGGCGGCGCTGCGAGTGGCGGGGGATTGCGGTGGACGTACGGGCAATCACGGTGGGCGTTACGTTCGCCCCCGATGAACTTGACATAATATTGCTGGGTGGCGGGCAGGATCGACAGCAACGGGCGGCCAGCGAGGATCTGCAGGCGGCGACTGGCGACAGTGTGCGCGGCGCGGTGGAGGCCGGGGCGGTGTTGCTGGGTATCTGCGGTGGCTACCAGTTGCTGGGCAGCGCGTACATCGATGCCGACGGGACGGAACTTATCGGGTTGGGACTGCTGGATCTCGAAACGCGGCATCCGGGCTTCGTGGCGGCACGCTGCATCGGCAATATCGCGGTCGATTGGGAAGGGGGGATTCTGGTGGGGTTCGAGAACCACGGCGGACGGACGTACCCGGGGCCAACGGCCGCGCCGCTGGGACGGGTGCTGGCGGGCGGCGGCAACAACGCCGAGGACGGCACGGAGGGGTCGGTACTCGACCGGGTATTCGGGACCTACCTGCACGGCTCGCTGCTGCCGAAGAACCCGCACTTCGCGGATCACCTGTTGGGCCTGGCCGTGGAACGTCGGGAGGCCGGCTACGAACTGGAACCGCTGGACGATGCGGCGGAGTGGGCGGCGCACCGGGCGGCGCTGGCGCTGCTGGGGATTCGCCAGGGGGAGTAAGCCGGCGCAGGCCGGCACGGGCCCGACGGAGGGCTATCGCGCGACGAAGTCTCGAAACAAACGAGCGACCTCGTCGGAACGCTCGCTCTGGGGGAAGTGGCCGCATCCGGGAAGCAGGTGCAGCTCGGCGCCCGTCTCCATGCGCAGCTGTTCGGCGACGGCGGCGGGAGCGATTCGATCGTTGAGACCGCGGATGATGAGCCCCGGTTTTCCAACCGGGGTTGGAAGTTCTTCCCGGTCGAGGTGGTTGCCGGTGGTGAGCGACGCCGCGAGAGCCGCCGCAAAACCCTCAGTGCGGGCCGGGATCATGAAGGCGTCCAGCAGGGTGCGGTCGACCTGCATGCCCGGTCCGGCGGCCGTCCGCAGGGCAACTCCGACCAGCCGGCGGCTGCGCAGCGCGGCCGTGGTCAGGTTGGCGATACACAGCGCCCAATCTTCGGATATGCCCCGCGGGCTGGCTTCGAGCACCGGGGCAAGCAGGGCGGCGCCGGCAAAGAGGTCGGGGCGCCGGGACATCGCGGAGAGGGCGACGCGGGCGCCGGCTGAGGTGGCGACCAGCCAGGCCGGTCCGTCGCACTCGTTCTCGGCGAACGCGGTGACGGCGCGGGCCTGGGCCGTCGTCCCGTAGTCGCGGACGGCCGGCTTGTCGGACAGGCCAGCGCCGGGCAGGTCGAGGGCAAATGTCGTGAAATGGGGGTCGAGGCGGGCGGCGAGTCCGGCCCAAACGTCGGCCGAGCCGAGCAAACCGTGAATGAAGATGACCGGCGGACCGGACCCGCGCTCCTCAAAGTGCAGGCGGATGCCGTCGGCTTCGACAAAGCGGCCGCCGGCGACGAGGGCATCGGTGGTGGTGGGCTCTGGCGGGGTGCTGAGCAGGCTGCCCAGGCGGCGCACTCCCCAGGCCAGGCCGGCCAGGAGCCCGAGGCGAAGCATCCAGCGCATCAGCGAATGCCCCGCCGGCTAGGGAAAATGAGCGAGGAGATCGTCGTAGGTCTCGCGGCGGCGGGACAGGCGCGGCTGGCCGTCGTTGACGACCACCACGGCCGGTCGCAATGACATGTTGTAGTTGCTGGCCAGCGCCAAGCTGTAGGCCCCGGCGGTGGGCATCGCCAACAGGTCGCCGCGCCGCAGCTCCGGAAGCTCGATGCCCTGGATCAGGATGTCGCCGGATTCGCAGTAACGCCCGACGATGCTGACGGTTTCGGTGGGGCCGGCGGGCTCGCGACCGGCGAGGATGGCGGTGTATTCGGCCTGGTAGAGGGCGGGACGGATGTTGTCGGCCATGCCGCCGTCGACGGCCACGTAGGTGCGGACCCCCGGGATGGTCTTGAGGGTGCCGACTTCGTACAGGGCGACGCCGGCCGGAGCGATGATCGAGCGGCCGGGTTCCAGGATCAGTTCCGGCTCGTGGCCCGGGGGCAGGGCGGCGCGGACGGCATCGACGATGGCGCCGACGAGCAGCCCGATGTCAAGTCCGTCGTCGGCGCCGACATAGCGGACGCCGCTGCCTCCGCCGGGCGACAACACCGAGAAGTCGGCTCCATGGCGCTCCTGCATGGCGAGCGCGAACTCGACCAGCGCCGTGGCGTTGTCGGCCAGGGGCTCAACATCGAAGATCTGCGAGCCGATGTGAGCGTGGTAGCCGACCAGTTCGATGCCCGGGCTGTCCAGCGCCAGCCGGACCAGGCGCTCGGCATCGCCGGTGGAGATCGGCGTACCGAACTTGGAGTCAAGCATGCCGGTGCGGATGTATTCGTGGGTATGGGCGGAGATGCCCGGAGTCAGGCGCAGGATCACGCGGGCCGTGCGCCCGGTCTCATCGGCGAGACCCGAAAGCGCCCGGAGGTCGTCTTCCCCATCAATGGCGAAGCGGCCGACTCCGGCGTCGAGGGCGAGCGCGAGTTCGGCCGGGAGTTTGTTGTTGCCGTGGAAGACGATGTCCGCGGCTTGGAAACCGGCGGCGAGCGCCAGGGTGATCTCGCCGCCGCTGACCACGTCCAGTCCCAGGCCCTCTTCGCGAACGATTCCCAGGATAGTGGGATCCAGGTAGGCCTTGCCAGCGTAGGTGATGCTGGCGTTGGCGTATTGCGCGCGGAGCGGTTGGAGGTAGGCGCGGCAGTTGGCGCGGATGGTCGCCTCGTCGTAGATGTAGAGCGGGGTGCCGAATTCGGCGGCGAGATCGACCACATCGCAGCCGCCAACGCTCAGGTGGCCGCTGGCGTCGCGGACGGTGTCGATCGGAAAGATATCGAGTTCGTTCATGGTGAGCCTGGGAATGGGCCGGGTCCGGTGGGGTTACCGGTGGGGCGCTGCGGGAAGTCTATGCGCCGACCGCCCCGGGCGTCACCTGAATGCGGCGGCGAGGGGCGCCGGCCCGGGCCGGCCGGCCGCCTAGCGGTCGGTGGTTTCCTGGGCCAGCCGGGCCTCGACCTCTTTGCGCTTGCGCAGTTCCCGCTGGCTTCGGGTGGAAGTGGGCGTGGCGGAAGCAGAGGAGGCCTGCCCCGCCAGGGCGGTGCCCGAAGCAATGGCGTCGCGAATCCTCTGCCCACCGGGTCGCAGGGAGGCCAGGGTAAGCGAGGCCATCTGCAGGGGCCAGGCCTGGAAGAGCTTGGCGGTTGTGGGAGCGCTGCGATGGCGAGCGTTGATCATGACGATCTTCTTGCCCGGCTCCCAGCGCGCCGGCGGGTCTTCAGGGCCGTCGCTGAGGCTGAAGTCGACACGAATGCCGGGCTGGCCGAGCCGCAGTTTGGCATCGGCGTCGCCGGTGCCGGCGCGATAGGGGATGTCGAGGACGTCCCAGCGTTCGCCGGTGGTCTCCTTGATTTCGTGAATCGGGGCCAGTTCGGGACGGTCGCGGACAGCCTTAGAGAGGCGCTGGGTGAGGTCACTGGAGAGGCGCGCCAGCCAGCGGGGATCGCGCCGGCCCTCTATTTCGACTCCGCCAAGGGTGCCGAGAATCAGCCGGCGGACGGCTTTGAGGAAGGCGCGGGTGGGGCCGCGAGTAGCGAGTCGCAGTGAGCCGGGCTGGTACTCGAACCAGTCACCGGTCTCAAACCAGCCGTTGAGGCGACCCAGGTTGGTGGTGCGGACCGGGAGGCCGAGGATGCCGCGATAGGCGACCGTTTCGCCCTGGATGAGATTCACGCCAGGAGCCGCGGCGCGGACCCGACCCTTCGGCACCGATTCCAGCAGGCTCAAGCGATACCTGACGGAGCCCTTGTGCTCTTCGCCGGCCTCGCGCCAGCTGAAGGGCAGGTCGCCCTCGGTAAGGAGCGAGCCGGCGTAGGTTCGGGTTGAGACCGGGGCACGGCCGGCGCCATCGTCTAGGTAGACAGTCAGGTCGGGGCCGAGGGGCAGACGCTGAAGCGCGCCCACAATGCGAACGTCCTGCATATCGGTCCGCAGCCCTCTGGCGACGAACACAACGGATTCGCCTGAGGGCAGGTCAGGCGCGACCTCCGCCGAATCCGTGGCGAGCCGGGCGGTGCCCGGGTCCCAGCGGACGATCGTGGCGGTTGCCTGGCCGCGGGTGGTGATTTCGAGTTGGTCGGCCGCGGTGGCGGGGGGCAACAGGTTCAGCCTAGATTCCGCGGCGCCCGCCGCGCCCAGCAGCGACCGCAGCGTGGCCTCGTCGGGGGCGCGACCGTCGTGGGCGCAAAACAGGTCCCACGGACGGCCGGAATCGTCCCGGGTGATGGTGAAGGAGATGTTCCGGGCGCCGGCATCAATGGCCAGGGTGCCGAGGCCGAACAAGATGGTGCCCATGTGTTGCCGGGATCCAGGCGGGGGATCTGCTCCGAGGCAACTGGGGATAGGGAAAACTCGGCGGCTCTAGCGGTCATTGCTCGACTCACAATCCGGATGGCTCATTTTCATATCGCTTGCCTGGTGCACTGTACGTAATTTGGCGTAATACACCCGGCATTCGGAACCCCATCGCCTACCCAGTTTCCCCCCTGATACCGCTCATAGTGTTGCCACGGGCACCAAGCCCAAATAGGTCATATGGGGATTGCCCCGGGATCTGCATCGCTACCTCGGATTTCGTTCTGCCGACATTCTCGCCACTCGCGCCTAGTCGGGCCTTCGCTCGGCCAAGCCGGTCATTGTGCGGCCCGTTCAGACTGCGAGTTGAGTCCGGCCGTTTCGGTGCGGCGGAGCCGCGCGGCTCTGGCTATAGGCCCTCGCCGCCCCATTCGAGGACGAACGCGCCCTCGGTGTCAAAACGCTGAATGCGGTTGTTGCCGGTGTCGGCGACATAGATGCCGATCACGCCGGCCTGGATGCCGGTCGGGCCGCTGAATTCGCCGGGCCCGGCGCCCTCGCCGCCCCATTTGAGGTGAAAGGCGCCGTCGATGCCAAAGCGACGAATCTCGTTCTCTTCGGGCATGACGACGAAGTACTGCTCTTTGCGGTCCACCGAGAAGCGGCCTGGCATGGTGTCGACGCCTTCCAGATCCGCCCGGAATTCCATGGCTTCCTCATCCCGGGCACGGTCAAATCCGCCGAGCAACCACTCGTAGAGCTTGGCGACGCCTTCGTCCGGCAACCACAGCAGGCCGAAGACCTCACCGGAAATCGGCACCACCGTGATGCCGGTCCAGATTCCGCCGGGCTCGGGGCTTTCGATCAGTTGTTCGCCGCTGCCATCGAGGGCTATGTAGCTGCGCATCTCGCCTTTGTCGTTGATCGTGAAGGGCTGGCCCATGCCGCTGGCGCGCAGCTGGACCATGCCGGGGGCGGCCCAGATGGTGGGCTTGGGCATAAAGCCCTCGGGATTGCCCAGGTAGAGACCGTACTTTTCGATGCGGTCGTTGCCCGAGTCCACGACCCACAGCTGGCGGCTGCGGTCCTGCGTTGTGTCCGTGGGGGCGTCGAACTTGCCGTCTTCGAGGGTGGCGCCGCCGTCGGTCCAGAAGTGGAAGACCCCGTCCTTGTCGAATTCATAGAGTTTGTTGTCGCCGGTGACGACGTAGATGTACTTGCGTTCGTCGTTCTGCCCGATGCCGATGGGGGAGACCATGGGGGCCGGTTCCAACTGCAGGGGGGGGCCGCCGGCGAGTTCGGCGGAGGGTCCACCGCCGGAGCGTTCCGAGGCAGCGGTCTCGATGCCACCCTTGAGGCGCTCGGGGTCGGCGGCGCCTTCTCCTACCCCACAGGCGGCGGCGGCGAGAGTGGCTGAGGCCGAAAGAAGGCCGACGAAGGCGCGCCGGCTCATCCTGCTGGAACTTGGTTTCATGCCCGCAAAACTCCTGATCGCATTGTCCACGTATTGTCCACGTTGGGTAGGCTCGATGGTGCCCGGTATTCGAGGGGATTCCCGGGCCTAGTGTAGCCAGCCGGCCGGACCCCGCCAAGGGCGCCAGTACAGTCGGTGGATCGGCGGTGCCCCAACCACTGGTACCTGCGTATGACCCAAATAGCATCGCGGATTGGCGAGCAGCCTGCCTAGTATCATTAAGGAGACCGTCCATTCGGGTGTCCGGGTGTCGCGCGGTGAGTTGGGAGGGGGCGCTTGAGCGCGGCTATCCCTGTGTAACCCGCTTGACACAGGGGGTATTCCCCTGCATCATAACGCGCTTAGGGAGGTTCTATGCGGCTACCCGGTCCTTCTCCGGCCCAGGTTTTGGCATGACCTCATGTGCTATCGATGGGAGAGAAATTTGCGGTTAACACGAAGACGAGTACTTGCCGGGATGGCCGGTACAGCTGGAATAGCTGTACTTGCCGCGTGCGGCGAGGAAGAGGCGGCTCCGGCGGCAGCCCCGGCGGCAGCCCCGGCAGCGGCGGAAGCCAAGCCGAAACTGGAAGGCGTCGAAATCGAAGTTCGGTGGAACGGGCTTGACCCCGCGGGTCAGGAAGCCGCCGCCAACCACATCGCGATGTTCAAGGAAGAGTCGGGCATCACAATCAAAGCCGACTTCTCGGACTGGGCCAGTTCCTTCCAGAAGATCACCACTGGCTTCGCAGCCGGAACCGCTCCTGACATCTGGCAGGGTGGCGGTCTCTGGACGCCAGTGCTAGCGGCCAAGGGCGGAACGCTGTTCATCGACGAGTTCGTGAACAGCTGGAGCGAATGGTCCGACTTCTACCCGCGTGGCGTTGAGGACGTAACCTACGAAGGTCACGTTCACGGCGTTCCGTACCGGTTCAACTACCGGGGCAACCCGGTAATTCGCCCGTCGGCCTACGAGGCTGCCGGAATGGAAGTCAGGGTCCCGACGAACTGGGACGAGATCAACGAAGACGCGCCGAAGCTGACTAAATCCGATGGGGATAAGTTCGAGCAGGCGGGTTTTAATCTCCAGCACAGTACGCAGGTGTATGAGGACTGGCTGTACCAAGCCGGCGGAAACTACTTCAGCGAGGACCGCACAACTCCGCTAAACAACACGCCGGAAGGTATCACCGCGCTGAAGCAGCACATCCACTTCGGTGAAGAAGGAAGCATGCCCAAAGAGGGTATGGACTCCGGTATCCCGAACCTGCACGCGTTCTGCGCGGGCAAGGTGGCTGCGCAGCAGTTGTGGCCGGGCGACGTGGCCAACTGTGAAGTGAACGCCCCGGACGTCTTCGCAGACATCTTGGTTGGCGAGCCTTTCACCGGGCCGGTCGAGCAGGTCATGGAGATCTACGTTGACAAGTACCAGCCGTACAAGTTGACGAAGTCCCCCGAGGGCGTGTTCGCCACTCTTGAGTGGTTGCTCCGACCTCAGGTGAACCTCGAGATCAACGTTGAGTCGCGACGATCGATGCCCTGCCGGGTGGCGATGGAAGCGTACGACATCTACCAGGCAGAGCCCTGGAAGCAGTACGTCGCCAATGCCAAGTTCGGCAAAGGCCGTCAGATCGTTCCGCAGCACTTTGACGTTCAGCCCGCAATGGGCCGCTGGGTAGAGAAGGCGGCTCTGGGCGAAATGTCGGCCGAGGACGCCCTCGCAGGCATGGACGAAGAAGTCCTGAAGATCATCACGGAGAGCTAGTCAGGTCCTAGACCTGATCGCACTTTGTGTGATTTGAGGTAGCTGATCGGGCCCGGGAAGACCGGCGGGAAACCGCCCGATTCCCGGGCCCGTTGCTATTTCGGGGCTGCCGGATACCGGGAATCTAGGCACGTGGAGAGCGGTAGAGTTTCAACCGGGACGGCTATGGCGAGAAGGGCGAGCGTGACAGACTTCATTCGGTTATCATAGCGCGACGCTAGGCGAGCAACTGTTCGGTGATTCGGGGGAACCGGAGCAGCCGACGATTCAGGGCGTAGGTAACGGGAGAGTTTATTTAATGGCAGTAGCTAGATCAGAACCGGTCGCGACTCTTCGCACCGAGGGGCGGACCTGGCCGATTATTCGGCGGTCGCTCCTATACCTTTTCATGTCGATCATCGGGTTCATCGCGGTGTTCCCGTTCCTGTGGTCGTTGCTGGGTTCTTTTAAGACCAGCGAGGATCTGTTCGACTTCGCGATTGATGACCCGGGCACCTACTTACCCGTAGTCTGGAAGTTCGACAACTACTCGACAGTATGGGCGCTCAACTTCGGGCGGTTCTTCCTGAACAGCGCCCTGGTGTCGGCGGCGATTACGCTGGCCCACCTGACCCTAGCCTCGACGGCTGGGTACGCGTTTGCTCGGCTGGAGTTCAAGGGCCGGGACGTGCTGTTCGTGGCGGTGGTCGCCACCCTGATGGTCCCGTTCCAGGTGACGATGGTGCCGCTGTTCATCATGATCAAGAACTTCCCGTTCTTCGGCGGTAATGACTGGCAGGGGGCCGGCGGTTTTGGAATGGTCAACACCTACTGGGGGCTGACTATCCCGATGTTCCCGACCGCCTATGGCACATTCCTGCTGCGACAGTTCTTCCAGACCCTGCCCAAGGAGCTGGAGGATGCGGCCCGTATCGACGGTGCGTCTGAGTTCCGGATCTTCTGGAACGTGATGCTGCCGTTGTCCGGCGCGGCCCTGGCGGTGCTGACGGTCTTTTCCTTCCAGTTCATCTGGAACGACTTTGTGTGGCCGTTCATCATCACCAAGAGCGAAGAAATGAAAACCATCCAGGTGGGTCTCGCCAACTTCCGGCAAGAGTTCACCACGGACTGGGGTCTGCTGATGGCCGCCACGATGGTGGCGACGCTACCGATCCTGTTCCTCTTCCTCATGACGCAGCGCTATTTCGTACAGGGAATTGCGCTCTCCGGCATTAAAGGGTAGGGCCTTTTGACAGCAACCGATGCTCCGGCCCCTGGGGGGTCGGCCCTAAGGTCACGCCGTAGGCGCCGTTTTAGCGCTCGTGGAGGGCTGGCGGGTTACTTCTTCGTAACTCCGTCACTGCTCTTCCTGGCCGTTTTCGTAATCCTGCCGATTCTGGCTTCGATCTACTACAGCTTCGCCTTCTACGACCTGATGAAGGCGCCCCGGTTTATCGGCCTGGACAACTATCTCAAGTTGCTGGATGACGAGCGCTACTCCCGTTCGATTACGAACACCTTGCTGTTCGCCTTCGGGACGGTGCCCAGCGGGGTCATCACCTCGCTGGCGCTGGCGGTCTTGATCAACCGCTCGATTCGGGGGATTTACACCTTCCGGGCCATGTTCTACATGCCGGTGGTGAGTTCGTTTGTGTCGGTTTCGCTGATCTGGCTGTGGATGTACGAGCCGAACTTCGGGCTCTTTAATGACATCTTCGAGTGGGCGGGCCTGCCGCGGCTCAAGTGGCTGCGCTCGGCCAACACCGCCATGATGTCGCTGATCATCGTGAGCGTCTGGAAGAATATGGGCCTCAACATGGTCATCTACCTGGCCGGGTTGCAGGGCATTCCACCGCATCTCTACGAAGCTGCCGAGATCGACGGCGCCGGTGGCTGGAAGAAGTTCATGAAGGTCACGGCGCCGTTGCTCGCGCCGACCACGTTCTTCGTGGTGATCGTGTACTTCATTGGCGCTCTCCAGATGTTCGTCCAGGTGTGGATCATGACCACCCAGGTGGGCAACAATGTCCTGACGGGCGGGCCGCTGGACAGCACTGTCACCGTAGTGGTGTTGATCTATTCCAACGCCTTCGAGTACCTAAAGATGGGGTACGCGGCCGCGATGTCGTTCGTCCTGTTCGTGATCATCGCGCTGGTCACGCTGATTAACGTCAAGTTGCTGTCCTACGAGTCCTTCTCGTAGAGGTTTCCTGAGTTACTGCCAAGAGGGGCGCGCCCGCAAAGGCGCGCCTCTTTTGCGTGTCGGGCATTGAGTCACCGGCGGCGGGAGGGGTGGGGTCGGGCGGGCGCAAAGGTGGTCGGCGACGAATCAGGCGCTTGAGGGCGGATGCCGTAGCCGGGGGCAATCGCCACGAGCCCTACGGGGCGCCGCGGATCCAGACCGGCTGGGTGTCGCGGCCGCGAGTGGAGATGAGGCGCTCGGGATCGCTTCCGTCCGGGTTCATTACCCAGATGTCAGGATCGCCGTCGCGGCTGCTCGAGAAGATGATCTGGCTCCCGTCCGGCGACCAGTCGGGCTCCAGATCCTCGGCCCGGCCGGTGGTGAGCAGGACCGGTGGGGAGGCGCCATCGGCGGCGACCACGTAGATGTCCCAATCGCCGCGGGGGTTGGAGTGGTAGGCAATGGCGCGCCCGTCCGGGGAGTAGTCCGCGAAGTGGGCGTAGGTGTCGTCGTCGGCGACCAGGCGGCGTTCGCCGGTGGCTAGGTCAATCACGTAGATATCGAAGTTGCGGTCGCGATCGCTGAATACGGCCACGGAGCCACCATCGGGAGACCAGTCGGGAGCGTAGTTGTGGTACAGATCTGACGTGATCTGACGCTTGTTGGTGCCGTCGGCATCGATGACGAAGATCTGGAAGAGCGCGCCGAAGTTTTCGTTGGCTTCGTAGGCGATCGATTGTCCGTCGGGCGACCAGGTGGGGGAGTAGTCTTCAACGTCGTTGGCGGTGATCTGCTGGAGCCCGCCGCCGTCGAGGTTGACCACGAAGAGATCGAAGTCGCCGCCGTCGCGATTGCTGGAATAGACCACGTGGGTCCCGTCCGGGGAGGGGTCGGCGTACTTGTTGTAGTGGCTGTCATCGGTGACCCGCCGAAGTTCGTCGCGGAGACCGTCGGCTACGTACAGGTCGAAGTCGCCGTCCGTGTCGGTTTTGAAGAGGATGCGGCGCTCGCCGATGGCTTCCCAGTTGATGTCGAAATCGAAGTCGATGGTTCCGGGGGCGCGGTCGCCGGCGCAGGCAGCCAGTAGGGTCAGGACAAGGATGGCCAGGAAGAGGCCGGCGGTGGGGATGGAGTGCAAACCGGGCATCAACGAAGGGACGGACCGGCTGGCCCGGGTGGGCGGTGGTCGCGGGACGGGCTACACTGCATGACTGCTGGGCTCTCCGGAAGGCGAATTGGGGCGGTTACCACCCCTTGCGGGTCGTGGACGGCTGGCAGAGCGCCGCTTCCCGACTCGGTTTCGACGCGGTTGGACATACTCTCGACCTTCCCGGCAGAATACGGGCGTCTTCGACCGGCTTCCACAGAAGGACTATCCAGTATGCCTGACGCGCCCAGTCAGCCCAACATCGTCATATTCATGCCCGATGAACAACGCTGGGACGCCGTGGGGTATGCCGGCAACGATGTGATCCAGACCCCCAACATGGACCGCCTGGCCGCCGAGGGGACGCCGTTTGGCAATTGCTACGTGACCCACACGGTCTGCACTCCGTCGCGGATCTCCATGTTCACCGGCTGGTACCCGCACGTATCCGGGCACCGGACGCTGTGGTACATGCTGCGCAATCACGAGCCCAACGCGCTGCGCTACCTGAAGGAAGCCGGCTACCACATCGAGTGGTGGGGCAAGAACGACCTGCTGGCGCCGGACAGCATGGAGTCCAGCGTGAGCCACCGCGGGACAATCGAGATCGATCGCAAGAAGATGATGGGTGCCCCATGGCCGGTTGGCGACCCCTGGCGGCGGACCTTCTACTACGGCGAGCGCCCGGCGGCCAACAGCAACGATATGGACCGGCAGTGGATCGACGGCGCGATCGAGTTCTTGAACTCCAACCCGCCGGAGCCCTTCTGCCTTTACCTGCCGCTGTTCTTCCCGCATCCGCCCTACTGGGCGGAAGAGCCCTACTTCTCGATGTACGACCGGGACGAAGTGCCCACCCCGCTGCCGGTGAACGGTCACGAAGGGAAGCCGAAGTACTACTCCGAAATCCACAAATCGTACGACCTGGACAAACTCTCAGAAGAGCAGATGCGCGAGATCGTGGCGGTCTACTACGGCATGATCACGCGGCTGGACGACCAGCTGGGTGAGCTGCGCGAGGCGCTGGCGCGCAACGGCGTCGCCGAGCGCACCGCGACCATGTTCTTCTCCGATCACGGCGACTACGTCGGTGACTACGGCCTGACCGAGAAGTGGCCCTCGGGCTTCGAGGACAACTTGACGCGAGTGCCGATGGTGGTGCACGCGCCGTGGCTGGAGCCGCAACCGATGAGCGACGAGCTGGTGGAGATCATTGATGTGACCCCAACGCTGCTGGACCTGGCCGGCATCGAACTCAAGCACGACCAGTTCGGCAAGAGCCTGGTGCCGATCGCGCGCGGGGAGGATGTGAACCTGCGGGACGCGGTGTTCTGCGAAGGCGGCCACGGCGATCACGAGCACCAGAGCCTGGAACTTGTAGACGATGATGCGGACCAGAATTTCGTCTACTACCAGAAGGGGCGCATCCAGACCGACAATCCGGACGCCGTCTGCAAGGCGGCAATGGTGCGAACCCACGACTGGAAGTACATCCGTCGGGCGGCCGACACCGACGAGCTATACGACATGGTGAACGACCCGGGAGAGCTGGAGAACCTGATCGACCGTCCGGAACATCGCGACAAACGACTGGAACTCGAAAGCCGGCTGCTGCAATGGTTTCTGGAAACCGGCGACGTTGTGCCGTTTGACAAGGACCCGCGTTTCTAGCGCCACGGAGGCCGTATGAAGATCCTGCTCATCGATATCGACTCGCAGCGGCCCGGCAACCTCGGTTGCTATGGGTATCACCGCGACACTTCGCCGAATATCGACCGGGTGGCGGCGCGGGGAGTCAGATTCGACCGAGCGTACGTGTCCAATTCGCCGTGCGTACCGGGGCGGGCTTCGCTGTTCGGCGGGCAATTCGGGGTGCACAACGGGGTGGCGACGCACTGGGGGCCGGGCTCCGAGTACCGCATCGACGGCGACATCTGGAAGGAAATTCGGGGCGAGAACGTGCCCTTCATGGCCAAGCAGTTCTTCCGCCAGAACTACCTGACGGTGAGCGTCTCCTCGTTCGCCGACCGCCACGCGGCGTTCTGGTTCACGTCCGGCTGGCACGAGTTTCACAGCTACACCGAGAAACACGGCAACGAGACCGCCGACGAGGTCAACGCCGAGGCGCTGCCGACGCTGCGGCGCATCTGCCAGAACGAAGACTGGCTGATGCACGTGAACTACTGGGACCCCCACCGCAACTACCGGGTCCCCGAGGAGTGGCTGCGCAAGTTCGACGGCGAGGCGCCGCCGGACTGGCCCGACCAGGCCGCCATTGATTCGCAGCAGGATAAGGCGGGGCCGTTCACCGCCCCCCAGATGTTCCCCCGCAAGCCCGATCTGCCGATCGAATTCCCGGACCACATCCGAACCGTGGCCGATTTCGAGCGCTGGATCAACGGCTACGACGGCAGCATCGCGTTTGCCGACTACCACTTCGGCCAGTTGCTGGACGTTCTGGAGGAGGCGGGCGTTTTGGAGGAGACCTGCATCGTCATCACCGCCGACCACGGCGAGCACCAGGGCGAGCAGGGGGTCTACGGCGACCACGTCAGCGGCTATGAAGCGTCGCACCACATCCCGCTGATCATCTCCTGGCCGGGGCGGTTGCAGGAAGGCGTCAGCAGCGATGAGTTCGTGTACAGCCTGGACATCGCGCCGACGCTCTGCGACCTGGCCGGCATCGAGGCCGCCGAAGGCTGGGACGGGCAGTCGCTGGGTCCGGTCTTGCGGGGTGAAGGTGAAGACTATGACTCCCGCGACCACCTGGTATTCGAGCACGCGCTGTATTGCTGTCAGCGGTCAGTGCGCACCCGAACATGGCTGTTCACGCGGACCTACCACCCCGGGTTGTACGATTTCGCCCCGGTGAGCCTCTTTGACATGGAAGCCGACCCGCATCAGACCAGAAACGTCCTGGCGGAGCATCCGGACGTGGTGGCCGAGATGGATCACCTGCTCTCGGATTGGCTGCATCGGCAACTCGGGCGGCCGGGCAACGCCGGCGACCCGATGATGGAGGTCATCCGCACCGGGCCGTGGAAATACGCACCGAAGGATCTCTGGCTGAAGCTGCTGCGCGAAGGCGGCCGCGATGACGCCGCCGACGCCATCGAAGCGCGATTGGAAGCCTGGCCCAACCAGCCCGCCTAGGTGGCCACGCCACTTTCTGCTTGATCGGGTGCCAGCGGGCGGTCGGCGCGCGTCGGCCGCATAACACTGCCGGTTGAGCGCAGGTCCCGGCCTGCACGCGGGCCGGGCCCGGGCGCAGCCACAGGCTGCCTGGTCTGGTTTGAATGAGAGTGCGGAGTTGGGTGGGGAAAAGGACGATCTTCGGGACTGGCGCCCACTTCGCGGGTTCTGCTAAGAACCTTGAGGCTCCGGATCGTCGGGTGATCGGTTGGGAGTCGGTCTGGCTCGGTTCGCAAATCCTTCTAGAGAACGATGATTTCGCCGGC
>JASLPR010000049.1 GCA_030744875.1 Chloroflexota bacterium | reverse complement strand
TCGTCCGCTGGCCGGGGCGGGCCGCAGCGGGAAGACGGGTGGAACAGGTGACCTCGCTGCTCGACCTGACGGCGACGATCGTCGATGTCGCCGGCGCCGAACTACCAGGACAGGCCGGGGACAGCCTGGCCCCGCTGCTGCGCGGCGAGGCCGAGGAGGCCGAGGGTGCCGCCGTTTCGGAGTACTTCGCGGTGGGCACGATCACGCCAGCGCGGATGCTGCGTTGTGGGCAACACAAACTCAACTTCTACCAAGGTGAGCCCTACGAGCTTTTCGACCTCGAATCGGACCCCGAGGAGATGGTCAACCTGGCCGACGATCCCGCCTACGCGGAGATCAAGCAGCAACTCATCGACGAGTTGCTGGCCGGTTGGGACGGACCGGAGATCGACCGCCGCATCCGCGCCAGCCAGCAGCGCCGCCTGCGGGTGATGGCCGGCGAGGCCCACAACGACCGCAGCGCCTGGGAGCAGGGCCGGGACTAGCCGCCGACCCGGGGCCGGGAGCAATCGCCGGTTTCCCACGGGCGGCGGCCGCCTCCGCAGTAATCCGCATTCTTAGTTCACCGGCGGGCCGCCGGCGGGGGCGTACCCGGGGTCTGTGAAACCTTTCCGACAAGGGGCGGGAAAGCAAGCCGGCCGCGGGCCGTCGGGCGCGCGGCCGGCTGAAACTTCTGCAGTTTCAGGCTGACAGAGGCAAACCTATGCGTAGCCGCCCGTGAGTTCCGGGAAGCTCCGCAGCAGTGCGTCGTCCGTTTCCAGCGCCAGGTCCAGGTCCCCCTGAGCCTTTTCCTGGGCAGCCCCCAGCGCCGACGCCGGGTCCTCGCCAAAGATGACGGCTTCTTGAGCCTCACCGTACGCCGTCCACACCTGGTTCGTCGCCGGTCCCCAGTACTGTGGGAAGGCGCTCTTCTGGCCGTCAATGAACGGCTGCGTGCCCGGGTTCGCCTTCCGGTAGGCGGAGAAGGTCACGGAGTCGCGGTAGGAGTACCGCGGTGGAATTTGACCGAACGCCGAGCACCAGATCGAGTCGTTCTCCGGGTCGTTGCCGATGAAGTCCGTGAAGTGCCAGCCACCTTCGGTGTTCTGGGCATTCTTCGGGAGCATCAACTCACCGAACCCGATCGGCAGGAAGTCCGCCACCGGGCCGGCTGGCATGCGGGTAGTCAGGCCAACGTCGCCGCCGAGGTTCTCAATCGCGTTCTGCAATCGAGAGGGGTAGGCGATGTACTGGCCCACCAGGCCGGTGCCAAAGTCGTTGGTCATCCCGGTCTCGTTCAGGTTCTGCTTGATCGGCATCGTGCCCGCGTCGAGGAAGTTCTCTTTCAGCCAGGTCAACGTGGCCAGCATCTCCGGGGCATCGAGTAGTACCTTGGTGCCGCTCTCGTCCACTCCGAAGGCGCCGTGTCCGAACATCATTCCGAACATTGTGTTGGCAGTGCCCTGCTTGGGCTCGGAGGGCCACTCGATCCCGGACACCGGGTTGCCATCAATCGTGCCCAGGCTCTGGATCTTCGCCGCGTTCTCCGCGATCCCCTCGAACGTCGTTGGCGGATCGCCGATCCCGGCGGCATCGTAGAGGTTCCGGTTGTAGTACAGAGCATTCGTCCCGCTATTCACCGGCATCGCCCAGATCTTGTCCTTCCAGGTCAGCGTTGTCCGGATCGCCCACACGATGTCCTCGCTGTCCCGTACGGACGGGTCGAACTGGTCGATGTCGTGCATGACGCCCTGACGGAAGAACGCGTTCCCCAATACGCCTCCACCAACCCGGACCACGTCCGGCGGCGCTCCACCGGCGATCGCTGCCGTCATCTTAGTGGTCAGTTCGTTGTTAGGGACCAGGATGGATTCAAGGCGAAACGCGTCCTGCTGGCGGTGGTAGTGCCCCACCACTTTTTCCTCGAAGTTCGCCATCTGGGTGGCCTGGTTAAACCAGGCGTTGACCGTCGTCGTCACCAACTCGGCCTCAACCTCGACGATCTTCTCGACCACCTTGGTCTCACCCTCGACCTCGACCTCGACCTCGACGATCTTCTCGACTTCCTTGACCACTTCAACCGGGACTTCAACCTGGACTTCCTTGACCACCGTCTCGCCGGCGACCTGAACTTCCTTGATGACCTCGACCGGTACTTCCTTGATGACCTCTTTGGTCTCGCCGCAGGCGGCCAAAACCGCCACGCCGACGCCACCGAGGGCTCCGGTTCGCAGCAGCCTTCGCCGGCTGAGCTCGCTCAAAATACTCATCTACTCTTCTCTCCTAACGAACCCGACGCACTCACGCCGGGATGGACGATTCCCATCGCGGGCGCCCCACTGGCTCCCAACGACCAGCTACCCTTTTATGCCACTTGTGACGATGCCCTGTACAAACAACCTTTGAAGCATCACATAAAGAATGGCCAGTGGTAGCGCCGAAATAAATGTCCCGGCCATCAATACGCCCCAGGGGATGATTTCGCCCTTCATTGATGATAGTCCGACCTGGATGGTCATCCAATCCGGTTTATTGATGACGACCAGCGCCCACAGGAAATTGTTCCATGAGGCGGTAAAAGTGAAGATTGCGAGGGCCGCAAGCGCCGGCTTGCTATTCGGAATGATAATTTGCCAGAGCACCCGGAACCAATTGCAGCCGTCAATCCGGGCGGCATCTTCCAGCTCGCGCGGGAAGTTCAGCATGAACTGCCGAATCAGGAAAATCCCGAAGAACTCGATCAACTGGATGGATGCGATTCCCTGATAGGTGTCGAGCCACCCGAGTTCCTTGACGATGATAAAGCTGGGAATCAGTCGCACCTGCAGCGGCACCATCATGGCACCGACGTAGACGAAGAACATAACGTCTCGTCCCTTGAACCGCAACCTCGCGAAGGCGTAGCCAGCGGTCACCGTGAAGGTCATGTTAGTAAACATCACAATCCCGGCGACGACGAAGCTATTCACAAGCCATCGGACGATTTGGTAATCGGAGAATAGGATGCGGTAGTTTTCGGTGTAGAAGGTTTTGGGCAGGAAATTGACGCCGACCTGGAAGATCTCACCGGGCTCTTTCAGCGATGCGCTCGCCATCCAAAAATAGGGGATCAAAACGATCAGGGCGGCGATCGTCAAGTAGATGTACAGCATCAGCCGCCAGATACGGCGGATCCACTTGAGCCGGGTTGAATGGAGCGTGGTGGTGAACTCCATCGAGGTTGCCGTAGGCGCTGGGCCCGCCACTTAAAGAAGTTCCGTTCTACGGCCGATCAGCCGGAATTGCACAAGCGACAGCCCGAATATCAGCACAAAGATGAACAGCGACACGGCGCTGGCGAAGCCCATGCGAAAGAACTCAAACGCATATTGGAATAGATACACCACCAGTACGTTGGTGGAGTTCACCGGACCTCCTGACGTCATCACATAGATGACCGCGAACGAGTTCTGGGTCGCTCGCAAAATACCCAAGACGAGCACGAAGAGGGTCGCCGGCATCAGTAGCGGGATGGTGATGTGGCGAAAGACCTGGATCGGACTGGCACCGTCAATCTTGGCGGCCTCTTTCAGTTCTTCAGGCACGCCTTGAAGCGCAGCGAGGTAGATGACAGTAAAGTAACCGACCTCCCGCCAGACGAACGTCAAGATCACGGTGGGCATCGCCCAGTCGCGGGAGGCCGTCCAACGCGGTTCGGGCAGACCCAACTCACGTAGCACGTTGTTGATGAACCCGAACTGCGGGTCGAAAATCCACAGCCAGATGACCGCCGTCGCAACCAGTGAAGTCACGACCGGTGAGTAGAACAGGCCGCGGTACATCGACGAGGCCCGGATGCCAGCATTCAGGCACATCGATGTCAATAGCGACCCGATGACCATCAGCGTGACCGAGCCCACGACGAACACGAATGTATTCCACGCGGTCCGCAGGAAACCGGGATCCGTCACCAGCTCCTGGAAATTCCCAAACCAGATGAATCGAGCTTCGCCAAGCGGATGGAGCGGGTTCCAACGATGGAAGCCGAGGTAAAAGGAAAGCAGCACCGGCACCAGGATGAACAGCAGGAAGAAGATAACCGAGGGGGTGATGAAGAGCATGCCCCAGCGCGCTTCGTCGTCCTTCAGGTAGTGCACGAGGCGTCCCACGCGACCCTTGCGGGGCCGGACGCCGAGGGGCGCGGGCGCGGCCGCCCCTACTGGCATGGGCCCATAGCCGTCATTTAATCACTCCGATGCTTCTCTTGCTGAATCCGTCAGCAACCTGGTGGAGCGCGGTTCCCAATGGGGTCACTGTATCGACCCGTAAGCTCGGAACTTGCTGCGGGCGACGATATTTCCGGAAATCGGGTCCCCAGTCGCACGCAACATCTTCCGCTTCTGTGTTGGCGGGATATTATTCACTTCGGACCCGGCTGGCAAACGGCTTTGATCGGGAATTGAGGTCGTCGCGCCCGGAATTGCCGCAAGTTTGATTCGTCGGAAACTGAATCTAGAATGAGATGAGCCCCCGGTCTGGACAGTCCGGAACCCACCGCGGAAGGGCGCCTGTGGTACCACCGACCAGCCGGACATGACCGCCCGGCTAACTTCCCGGCTGGACGCCGCCCTGGCCCACCCCCACGATTAGCATCTAGCCGCCCCGGGAAACCCCGGTACGGCCAACCAACTGGAGCGACGATACCTGGCTCCGAGCGGACGACCGAACATCCTGTTCCTGATCCCGGACCAGCATCGTTGGGATTTCATGGAGACGACTCCGGGCCTGCCGGTGCGGATGCCGAACGTGGAGGCCCTGGCGGCCCGCGGGATGCGTTTCAACCAGGCGATCGTGAATTCGCCGCTCTGCGCGCCGTCGCGCGCCTGCCTGGCCTCGGCCCGCAACTATCACCGCACCGGCGTGGACGACAACCGCCAGGACTATCCCCTAGATCTGCCAACCTTCTACCAGGCGCTGCGCGCGGCGGGCTATCGTACCGGCGGGGTCGGCAAGTTCGACCTGCACAAGAACACCTCCGACTGGGGACCGGACGGCAAGCGCTGCCTGGACGAGTGGGGCTTTAGCGACGGCGTCGACAACGAAGGCAAATGGGACCTGGTCTGGAACTGCGCTGAGGAGCCAAAAGGCCCGTATTCTGGCTACCTGCACGGGCGCGACCTGATGGCGGCCCACGTGGCGGACATGGAGACACGGTCGCCGGGGGTCGACGAGCATAGCAACTACGGCCAGACCGCCCCCTCGCCGCTGCCGGAGGAGGCCTACTCGGACAACTGGTTAACCGAGAACGGGCTGGACACGATCAATGGCTTCCCGGCCGACACGCCCTGGTTCCTGCAAGTCAACTTCACCGGTCCGCACGAGCCCAACGACATCACCGAGCGGATGCACGCCCGCTGGCAGGGCGTGGGGTTCCCCCGGGCGCACCGCAACACCCAGCACGACGAAGATTTCCACAATCGGGCGCGCCAGAACTATTCGGCGATCCTGGAGAACATCGACCGCCAGATTGGCCGGCTGCTGGAGGCGGTGGCGGCGCGCGGCGAACTGGACAACACGATCGTGGTCTACAGCAGCGACCACGGCGAAATGCTGGGGGACAACGATCTGTGGGCCAAGACGCACCCGAACCAGGGCTCCGTCGCGGTGCCGCTGGTGGTGGCCGGGCCTGGGGTCAAGGCGGGCGTGCATAGCGATGCGCTGGTGGCGTTGATCGACCTGGCCGGCACGTTCGTGGACTATGCCGGGGCCGAACTGCCGCCGGGCAGCGACGCGCTGAGCCTGCGGCCGACCCTGGAGGGAAGCGCCGCCACCCACCGGGAGCACGTCTTCTCCGGGATGACCCGCGCGGGCACGACCCTGGACTGGGACCTGGTGTGGGACGGCCGCCACAAGCTGGTGGCCCATCGCCAGGCCGACGACGAGCTTTTTGACTTGGACAAGGACCCCTTCGAGAACGACAACATCATTGATTCCGCGCCCGACGTGGCGGCTCGACTCCGGGAACTCCTGGAGGCCGAACTGGCTCGCGGCGACTAAGGAGGCTCCGAATTGGCGACCAGCGGCAAGCCGAACATCCTATTTCTGTTTCCGGATCAGCACCGCCACGACTGGGTGGGCTGGAACGCCGACCTGCCGGTGCGCACGCCCAACCTGGACCGGTTGGCGTCGCAGGGAGTGGCGTTCAACCGGATGATCTGCAATTCGCCGCTCTGCGCGCCCTCAAGGGCGACGCTGGCGCTGGGAGTGAACTACCGGCGCAGCGGCGTGATCGACAACCTCGATGACACCCCGCTGGATCGCCCGATGGTGTATCAGCACCTGCGCGATGCCGGCTACCGGGTGGGCGCGGTCGGCAAGGTGGACCTGCACAAGGGCACCTACGAGTGGAAGGTGGACGGCTCGAGCTGGCTCGAAGACTGGGGCTTCACCGAAGGCATCGATAACGAGGGCAAGCACGCCGGCGTGGTGACCGGGGTGGACGAGCCGGCGGGGCCCTACATGGCGTTCCTGCACGAACGCGGCCTGCAGCAGGTCCACTTTGACGATCTGCACGGTCGCCACGACTTCACCAGCACCGACCCGACGCCGCTGCCCGACGACGCCTATTCGGACAACTGGATCGCGGAGAACTGCCTGAAGTTCCTGCGGGCGTTCCCCAAGGATCAGCCGTGGTTTATGCAGGTCAACTACACCGGCCCGCACGAGCCGATGGACATAACCCAGTCGATGTATGACCGCTGGACGGACGTGGACTTCCCGCAGCCGCACGACAACGATGAGTACGACGCGGATACCCACCGGCAGATCCGCCGCAACTACGCGGCGATGCTGGAGAACATCGACCGGCACACGGCGCGCTACCTGGAGGTGATCAGGGAGCGCGGCGAACTGGACAACACGATCATCGTCTACTCTAGCGACCACGGCGAGATGCTGGGCGATCACGAGGTCTGGGCGAAGTTCACTCACTACCAGCCGTCGCTGGGGGTGCCGCTGGTGGTCAGCGGGCCGGGCATCCGCGAGGGCGCGGACGTGGACGCGATCGTGCAACTGATCGACCTGACCGCCACTTTCATCGATTACGGCGGCGCGGCGCCGCTGCCGGACGCCGACGGCAAGTCGCTACGACCGTTGCTGGAGGGCACCGCCGAGCGCCTGCACGAGCAGGTGTTCGCCGGGCTTACAAACCGGACGGAACCGCCGGAGGACATCGGCGACGGCAGCCTGATCAAATACATGCTGGCGGCTTCGCGAGCGTTCGACTGGGACGCGGTGCTGGACGGCCGCCACAAACTGGTGCGCAGCCGCGAGGACGGCACGCTGCTGGTTGACCTGGACGAAGACCCACTGGAAACCGTGAATCTCGCCGAATCGCACCCCGAGATGGTGGCCCGCCTGGGCGCGCTGCTCGATAAGGAACTGGAACGCCCCGTACCGAAAGGAAACGCCTGATGGCCAAGTCCGGATCGCCGAACATTCTCTTCCTCTTCCCAGACCAGCACCGCTACGACTGGGTGGGCTGGAATCCGGATCTGCCGGTGCGGATGCCGAACCTGGACCGGCTGGCCGCCCGCGGCACCCGCTTCGACAAGGTGATCTGCAATTCACCGCTGTGCGCGCCATCCCGCTCGACGCTGGCGCAGGGCGTGAACTACCGCCGCTCGGGCACCCTGGACAACGATGACAACACGCCGCTGGATCAGCCGCTGTTCTACCAGAACATGCGCGACGCCGGCTACCGGGTGTCCTCGGTGGGCAAAGTCGATCTCCACAAGGGCACGCCCTACTGGGGCGCCGACGGGGCGAGCTGGCTGGACAAGTGGGGCTTCACCGACGGTATCGACAACTGCGGCAAGCACGCCGGCGCCGGCTACTGGAAGCCGGTGGCCGAGACGCCGTACATCGCTTTCTTGCAGGAGCGGGGGTTGGATCGGGTCCACGTGGACGACCTCAACGGCCGGCACCGCTTCACCAGTACCGAGCCGACGCCGCTGCCCGACGACGCCTACCTGGACAACTGGATCGCCGAGAACTGCCTGACCGAGCTACGCAACTTCCCCGCCGACCAGCCCTGGTACATCCAGGTCAACTACTGCGGACCCCACGAGCCGATGGACGTGACCCAATCGATGCAGGACGCCTGGGACGGGGTCGAATTCCCGATGCCCAATCAGAACGACGAGTTCGACGAGGCCATGCACACCCAGATCCGGCGCAACTACGCGGCGATGATCGAGAACATCGACCGCCACACCGCGCGCTACCTGGAGGTGATCGACGAGCGCGGCGAGCTGGACAACACGGTGGTGGTGTACTCGAGCGACCACGGCGAGATGCTGGGCGATCACAACGACTGGGAGAAGTTCACTTACTACCACCCCTCGCTGTGCGTCCCGCTGGTTATCGCCGGGCCGGGGATCCAGCCGGGGACGGTCAGCGGCGCACTGACGCAACTGATCGACCTGGCGGCGACGTTCCTGGACTACGCCGGAGCGGACCCGATTGAGCGCATGGATGGAAAGTCCCTGCGGCCGGTGCTGGAAGGCCGGGCCGAGCGGGTGAACGAATACGTCTTCTGCGGGCTGGAAAATCGCGGCGGCGCGGCCAGTTCGATGCACAAAGTCCGCAACTTCGACCTGGTCTGGGACGGGCGCTACAAGCTGGTCGTGTCGCAGCTGGAGGACGGCACCAAGCTGTTCGACCTGGACAACGACCCGCTGGAGAATGAGGACATCGCGGCCGGCGAGCCGGAGGTGGTGGCGCGGCTGCAAAAGGTCCTTGACGCCGAGCTGGCCCGGGCGCCGTAGCCCGGTCGAGATTGCGGTCGGTTAGCCGCCGGCGGGCTTGCGCTTGCCGGCGGTGAGCGATTCGCGCCATTGGTCATACGGCGGCACCGGCCGGCCAATGACGTACTGGAAGTAGTAGCTGCCGAAATCGCCTAGGAAGCGGAAATCACGCTTCAGGGCGGCGGTGAGCCCGTCGAAGTCGCTGGCGGCGTCCAGGTAGCGATCGAAGCCGCCGTGCTCGGCGTCGAGCTCGAGGATGCGCCCGGCGTTGGCGGCGATAGCTTCGAGCTTGCGGCGGTTGCGGATCACGCGCTCGTCTTCCATCAACTCATCAATGCCCTCGGCGTCGATCTCGCGGACCCGCGCCGGGTCGAATCCGGCGAAGGCCTCGGTGATCCCGGGCCAGCGGCCGGCGACGACCTCCCAGGACATCCCGGCCTGGAAGATGGCGCGGGCCATGACCTCAAGATAATCGGCCGGGCCGCCGGGGGTGATCCGGTCGGGCGGCAACATCGGGCGCCGGGCGGGGCTCATGCGGGAGGCCGTCAGGCGTCGGGGAAGTGGCTGAAGCCGTCGCGGCGGGTGCCCGGAGTGTCCTCGATTTCGGGGTCAAAGCCGGGATCGCCGGGACGGCGGGCGACCCAGCGGTAGAAAGCGGTGCGGGTGGCGATATAGATCAGGGCGCCGAAAGGAACCGCGAAGACGGCCCCCCAGAGGCCGATGGCGGTGGTGCCGACCAGGATCGAGGCGATGATGACCAGCGGATTGACCCGCGCCGCGACGCCCACAACCATCGGTTTGATGATGTTGTCGATGGTCAATTCGACCGCGGTGAGGGCGACGCCGATCCAAAGGGCGGTCGTCCAGGAGTCGAGCGAGGCGGCGAGTATGGGCAGCAGGATGCCGATGACGGCGCCGATCCAGGGCACGACCAGGAGCAGCCCGGAGACGATTGACACTAGGACGACGTACTCGACGCCGCCGATGGACATGGCGATGGCCGTGGCGATGCCGAAGATGAGCACCTCGGTGACGACGCCGCGTAGATAGGCGGCGAACGCGTGCTCGATGGCCCCGATCGCTTCATGCAGGCGGATACCCCAGCGGCTGGGCAGAGTGTGTTCAAGCTTGAGCACGGTCGGGTCCCAGTTCATCACCAGGTAGAAGGAGAGGACGATAGTGACTAGGATGCCGAAGATGGCCGAGGCCACGCCGGTCAGGGCGTCGAGGGCCTCGACAGCCGCGGTGCCGGCGAAGTCGGCAAAGTTGCTGGTGGAGCCGGTAAGGGCGTCCTCAAGGGCGCCCTCGGGAATCCCGATTCCAACGAGCCACTCTTCAAAATCGCGCACCAGCGGCAGGAGCTCGTCGCGGTACTCGGCCACGGAGCGCGTCAGTTCGGTGAGGTCGTCGATCATCACCGGGGCCAGGAATATTCCGAAGAGCGTGAAGAAGCCGACGATCACGAGGTAGGCGACGGCGGTGGCCAGCAGATAGGGCAGGCGCCCGCGACGTATCAGGCGGACCAGCGGCAGGATCGTAAAACTGAGCAGCCAGGCCAGCAGGAATACCACGATCACGAATCCGAAGCGCGCGCCGAGCGCCCACAGGAACTGGCCCAGGTAGACCCCCAGGGCCAGGATGGCCAAGACGATAAGGGTGCGCTTCAGGCGATCGAGCTCCAACTGTCAAACCCATCTGTAGCGCCTTCGCGATGAAGGCACGGTGTGATCCCCGCCACGGTCGAGGCCGGGCGAACAGTATACGAGCCGCCGGCGGCGGCGGCAGCGGCGCGCCGGGCAGAAGCAACGCCGGCGGGCTCAGACCCCACGGGCGGCCCCGCGGGTGATCGAAATGGCGGTTGCCAATAGCGCCACCCCGGCGGCGGCGATGAACGCCACGCGATAGCCGGACAGCAGAGCCTCGACCGGGCTCTCGCTGACCGCCAGGCCGGTGATCGAGGCCACCACCATGCCGAAGATGCCGCCCCAGAGCGCCTGGCCGCAGGCGCGTCCGAACGTCCGCGAGGCGGCGACGAAGCCGCCGGCCAGGCCCAGTCGCTCGCGCGGCAGGGAGCCCATCATGACGCTGGTGTTGGGGGTGACGAAGAACCCGCGCCCAAGTCCGACCAGAACCATGCCGATGAGGACCTGCAGGATACTGGAGGAGGGATCCAGCAGCGCGAAGCTGGCGAGCCCGCCGGCCAGCACCAGCAGGCCAATGCTGCGCGGTATACCCGAGCCGATGCGGTCGCTGAGGTACCCGGACAGGACGCCAGTCAGGCCGGTGACCACCGGTATCGACGCCAGGACAAGCCCGACCGTAGCCGGAGAGGTTGCCATGACCCGCTGCATGAAGAAGGGCATCAGCAGGTTCACGCTGTCGATCGAGATGTACCCGATCAGGGAGATGATCACGGCGGTGCGAAAGTCGATGACTTCGAAGAGTTTGAGATCGACCAGGGGATGTAGGGTGGCCCGCTCGCGGATGATGAACAGCACCACCGAAGTCGCGGCGACCACGATGGCCAGCAGGACCAGCGGCGCGGTCCAACCGGCGTCGAAGCCGGTGTTTAAGGCGTAGACGGTAGGCGCGAAGATGAACGCGATCAGGATCGCGCCGGGGCGGTCGAAACGCCCGCCCTTCACGGCCGGGATCGGCGGCAGGACGAACGCCCCCGCGATCAGCGCAGCGCCGGCGACCGGGATGAGCGCGTAGAACACCCACGGCCAGTCGGCAAAGGAGAGGATGAGGCCGCCGGCGATGGGGCCGGTGAAGAAACCGATGGCCCCGAAAACACCGAAGTAGCCAAGCGCGCGGCCACGTTCCTCGGGCGGATACACGTAGGTCATGATGGCCGGGCCGTTGGCCTGGATGATCGACGCACCGACGGCCTGCAGGACGCGCGCGGCGATCAGGAACCCGGCCGACGGGCTGAGCCCGGACAGCAGCGAAGCGACGATGAAAATGACCAAGCCGAGCTGGTAGACCCGGCGACGGCCGAAGAGATCGGCGATGCGCCCGACCGACAGGTGCAGGCTGGAAACGCCGATGAAATAGGCCATGACCGCCCATTGCACCGTGGCGAGTTCGACTGCGAAGGCCTCGGCGAGCGACGGCAGCGACACGAAGACGATGCTGGCCGTGAGCGTGGAGAGCGTGACGCCCATGCCGACCACGAGCGTCGCCGCCAGCAGCCGCCCCCGGGACATCCGGGGCGCGGTCGGCGGCACAGTGGGCGCGGCGCTCGACATGGGGGCGGGCCAATCGGGGACGGACGCCGGAGCTCGACCGGCGCGAGGCAACCCCGAGGGTATAGCCGAGGACCCGCCCCAGAGACAAGTGCGGCCGGCGGTTAAAATGCGGCATCGCAACAGTAGGGGGCAAAGTGGCCGAAAGCATCGCCGTTCTCGGGTCGGGTGGCTGGGGTACGACGCTGGCCGTGATGTTGGACGAGATCGGCCACGACTGCCGCCTGTGGGTGCGGAACCCGGATGAGTCGACCGAGATCGAGCGGCGCCGCGAGAACGCCCGTTTCCTGCCCGGGATTCCGCTCTCAAACAGCCTGCGGATCACGGCCGACCCGGCGGTGGCGTTGGCCGGTGCCGGCCTGGTGCTGATCGCCGTGCCTATGGAGTCACTGGTCGCCAACCTGCGGATCTTCAAGCCGCTCCTGCCCGAGAACGCGGTGGTGGTCAGCGCGGTGAAGGGCATCGCGGTCGAGACCGGACAACGGGTCTCGGAAGTCGCCGCCGGCATCCTCGAGCCGGTGGTGCTGGAGCGCTGGGTGACGCTGTCGGGCCCCAACATCGGCCGCGAGGTCGCGGTCCGGGAACCGACCACCACCGTCATCGCTGGGCCGGATCGGGCGGTCACCGAACGGGTGCAGAAGGCGTTTTCGGCGGCGTGGTTTCGGGCCTACACCAGCGACGACCTGGTCGGCGTGGAACTGGCCGGGGCGCTCAAGAACATCGTGGCCATCGGCGCCGGCATGACCGACGGTATGCACCTGGGGCACAACGCCAAGGCGGCCCTGATGACCCGCGGCCTGGCGGAAATGACCCGGCTGGGGATCGCGGCCGGGGCGAATGCGTTGACCTTCGGCGGGCTGGCCGGGGTGGGCGACCTGATCGCCACCTGCGAAAGCCCCCAGTCGCGCAACCACTACGTGGGCGAGCAACTGGCGCTGGGCTGCTCACTGGACGAGATCACCGGGCACATGGATACGGTGGCGGAGGGGATCGGCACGACCCGTGGGGCCGGGGTGCTGGCAAAGCGCCTGGGTGTAGATATGCCGATCACCGAAACCATGCGCGCGGTGCTGTTCGCCGGGCTGCCGGTGGCGGAGGGAATGGAGCGATTGATGTCGCGGGAACCGGTGCACGAACTGCGCGGCCTGGACCCGGAACCGCGCGACGGCTGAGCACGCGCCCGGGGGCCGCAACCGGGCTCGCGAGCGCCGCTGAACCCGCTTCCCGGCGGCGTTGTAGAATCACGCCCACCCGAGGTTCAACAGGGAAACTCCCCGTCGCGCAAGGACAGGTATCGAGCATGGCAAGCGAAAACGGTTCGACCATCCGCCTCACCGCCGGCCAGGCGATCGTGAAGTATCTGCAGGTGCAGTACAGCGAGCGCGACGGCGAACGTCAGCGCCTGATCCCCACGATGTTCGGGATCTTCGGCCATGGCAACGTGGCCGGCGTGGCCCAGGGCCTGGAAGAGTATGGCGACGAACTGCCGTACCGCCAGACGCGCAACGAGCAGGCGATGGTGCACATCGCCACCGGCTACGCCAAGTGGATGCGGCGCAAGTCGACCTTCGCCTGCACCGCGTCGATCGGGCCGGGGACGACGAACCTGGTGAGCGGCGCGGCTACCGCCACCGGGAATCACCTGCCAGTGCTGCTATTCCCGTCCGACCACTACGCCACCCGCCACCAGGGCCCGGTGCTGCAGCAGATCGAGCACCCGATCAGTTTCGACGTCGGCGCCACCGACACCCTGCGCCCGGTGAGTCGTTTCTTCGACCGCATCATGCGGCCGGAACAACTCCTGACCGCCCTGCCGATCGCCATGCGCGTGCTGACCAGCCCGTCGGAGACCGGCGCGGTGACCATTGCCCTGCCGCAGGACGTGCAGATGATGGCCTATGACTACCCGACCCACTTCTTCGACGAGCGCACCTGGACGATCGAGCGCCCCTACCCGCATCCCGACTCCATCGCGGAGGCGGCGGATTTGATTCGTAACGCCAATTCGCCAGTGATCATGGCCGGCGGCGGGACCGTGTACGCGGAGGCCGAGCAGGAACTGGGCGACCTGGCCAAGCAGTGCGGCATCCCGGTGGGCGAGACCCACGCCGGCAAGGGCGCGGGGCGGCTGGCCGGGGATCTCTCAATCGGCGGGATGGGCGCCGGCGGGACCACCGCTTCGGCGGCGATCGGTGCCGAGGCCGACCTGGTGATCGGCGTCGGGACCCGCTTCGCCGATTTCGCGACCGGCTCGCAGTCGGCCTTCCAGAACCCCGACGTGAAGTTCATTTCGATCAACGTGACCGGGGCGGATGCCTACAAGCAGGGCGCGCTGCCGGTGATCGCCGATGCGAAACTGGCGCTGGAGCAACTGGGCGAGGCGCTGAGTGACCACTCCACGCTGGCCGCCTGGCGGGAGCGGGTGGCGTCGCTGAACAAGGCCTGGGAAGGCGTGAAGGCGGAGGTGGTGAAGTCGGCCGGCGACGGGACGATGCGGCAGCCGGAACTGGTGCAGATCGTCAACGAATTCGCCCAGGCCGGCGATGTGTCGCTGTGCGCGGCCGGTTCGCTGCCCGGCGACCTGCGGCAACTGTGGGACTGTTCGGGCGACCGCCACTGCATGCTCGAGTTCGGGTTCTCCTGCATGACCTGGGAGATCCCGGCCGGTATCGGCGCGAAAATGGCCGACCCGGACCGCGAAGTGATCGTGATGATCGGCGACGGGACCTACCTGATGAATCCGTCGGAAATCGTCACCGCCGTGCAGGAGGGGATCAAGATCATCGTGGTGATCTCCCACAACCACGGCTTCCAGATTATCCGCCACCTCCAGGAAGGCACCGCCGGCACCGCGTTCGGCAACGAGTTCCGGATGCGCGAGGAGGGCACCAACCGCCTGACCGGCGACTACCTCACGATTGATTTCTCCAAGAACGCCGAGTCAATGGGCGCCGTCGGCCTGCGCGCGGAAACCGCCGACGAATTGCGCGCGGCACTGGACGAGGCCCGCCGGGTCGTGCGTCGCCCGGTGGTGATCGATGTGGAAATCCACCCTGAGCCGGCGGCGCCGGACCCGGGCATCTGGTGGGACATCGCTACCGCCGAGGTTTCGGGCAAGGCCGAGGTACGGCAGATCCGCGCCGACTACGAGAAATCACAGAAAAGTCAGCGGCTGTACTACTAGAGAATCAAGGCCGGCCGCGGGGCCACAAGGAATCGGATCAGGCGGTCGGGCCGGCAGCTGCTTGGTGCGCCGACGGAGCTAGGGTTATGTCAAGTCCGATTGTCGATGCCGACTGCCATATCTCATCGGGCAGCATCGACCCGGCCGCGATTGCCGGCGACAAACTGGTGGCGCAGATGGACTGCGCCGGGATCGACCGGGCGCTGGTGTGGCTGAAGCCGCGCTACGACAAGCAGATCGAGCCGGAGAACCGCGCGGTGCATGCGGCCTGTGCGTGCCATCCGGAGCGGCTGCTGGGGTTCGGCTGGGTGAATCCGATGCTGGGTCACGATGCCACTGGCGCCACCATTCAGCGGGTCTTCGAGGAATACGACCTTCTGGGAATCAAGTTCAACGGCGCGCAGGACGGCTACGTCATTGACGACCCGGACCTGGCGCTGCCGCTGATCGAGCTGGCCGCCGGCTACGGCAAGCCGCTGGCTTTCCACATCGGCGCCGACTTCTACGAGAACACCCATCCCTGGCGACTGGGATGGATCGCGGCGGCCTTCCCGGAGACGACCTTCATCATGATCCACATGGGCGGGGCGTCGCTGCCCTCGCTGCACCGCGCGGCCATTGAGGTGGCCGGCGAGCATCCCAGCATCCACCTGATCGGCAACGGTATCCCCGAGGGGCCGGTGTTGCAGGCCACCACGACGCTGGGGGCCGATCGGGTGAGCTTTGGCAGCGACACGCCGTTTCGGATGCTGCACGTGCAACTGGCCATGTACCGGGCGCTGTTGCGCGATCTGCCCGAAGAAGATGTAGACGCCGTGCTGGGCGGCAACATCTTGCGCGTGCTCGGCGTCGACTGACCCGGCGGGCGGCTAGTCGGCGCGCGGGGCTCCGCTGGCGATAGCGTAGAGGTCGCGTCCGAAACGGGTCATCGCCCGGGCGATCGGCGGGTGCATCCGCCCGAACGGATCCTGGACGCCGGAGTGCTGCTTGTTGACCTGGCGGGCCTCCCAGGAGTCCATCCAGCCGCACCAGTGCCAGCCGACGAAGTCCGGTCGCGCGAACGCCTGCTCGACGAACTCGACAAACCATGCGGCGCGCTCGTCCTGGTCGCGGCAATGGGGGCCGTAGGGGTTGGACATGTACTCGTCGGGGACCGAGTACGCCGAATCGCCGTTGAAGATTGGCTTGCCGGTCAGTTCGGCGTATTTGTCGATGGTGTCCGCCTGCTCCGCGTAGCGCCCGTAGAACTGGTAGAAGATCAGGTCCATGTGGCGGCCGGCCAGTAGGACGATTTCGTCGGGCACGGTAGTGTTGCCGTTGAGTTTGTTGCCCAGGATCAGGTGGGTGCGGTCATAGCGACGGATGGTGGCCACCGCGGTGGCGTAGTAGCGGTCGACGACCTGCAGCAGGAAATCGTGGTTATCGCGCAACTCGGCGGCGTTGTTCTGGTCGACCGCGGGTCGCCAGCCGGTGGCGGTCTGTAACCGGGCGAAGCTCTCGAACTCGGTGCCGTAGGCGGCGTTGAAACCCGCAATGTCGTCGCGGTGCAGGCGCTGCACGGTCTCGACGTAGACGGCCTTTCCGGGAGCGTCACCGCCCAGGTTGCGCAGCCGGCGCGGCCACGTGGGGACGCCGTCGCGGATGGCGCCGTAGACGTTGTTACCCCGGGCGGCGGCGTCGAGATCGGTGAAGACCGGGCAATCGGCCATCGAGTAGCCGAGTAGGTACTCGCTGGCGGCGACCGG
>JASLPR010000048.1 GCA_030744875.1 Chloroflexota bacterium | reverse complement strand
CGCCATGCCGGCGACGGAGAGGACGGTGGTGACCCAGAAGCCGACGTCGAGGGCGCGTTGCGGGTCCTTGACCGCGCCGGGGCGGATGGAGAGCAGCCCGATGATCGAGGCGAAGAGCCCGAGGCCACGGATGACCAACGGGAAGAAAATCCAGGCCACTTCGCCGGTGACCGACCAGAGGGCCACACCGAGGATCATGGCGCCGATGCTCTCGGCGGCGGTGGACTCGAAGAGGTCCGCGCCACGGCCGGAGCAGTCACCGACGTTGTCACCGACCAGGTCGGCTACCACGGCGGCGTTGCGGGGGTCGTCTTCGGGAATGCCGGCTTCGACCTTGCCAACCAGGTCGGCGCCGACATCGGCGGCCTTGGTGTAGATACCGCCGCCAAGCTGGGCGAAGAGCGCCACGAAACTGGCGCCGAAGCCGTAGCCGACGATCAGGAACGGGGCGGCCTCCGGGTGGTCGGCGCCGCCGAAGAGCATGAACAGGCTGTAGACACCGAGCAGGCTGAGGGCGACGACCAGGATTCCGGAAATGGCGCCGCCGCGCAAGGAGACCATGACCGCCTCACCGAGCGAACGGCTGGCGGCGGAGGCGGTGCGGACGTTGGTCTTGACCGCGGTGATCAGGCCGATGATGCCGGCAATAGCGGAACTGAGCGCGCCGATGAAGAAGGCGACGCCGGTGCGCCAGGCCAGGGCCATGCCCTCGACGGGCTCGATGGCGCTGCCCTCCGGCGGCTCTTCGGCGCCGAAGGCGCCGACGACCGCGGCCAGGATGACCGCCACAAAGATGGAAAGAAACGCGATGGTGCGGTACTGGCGCTTGATGAACGCGACGGCGCCGTCGTAGATGAAGCCGCCGATTTCCTGGGCTTCGGCGGTACCGGGGTCACGACGCAGGACATCCCAGGTGAGGTATCCGGCGAAAAACAGCGCCACGATGACAGAGATCGGGACGATCCAGATCATTGTCCTTCAGACTCCTATGCTTGCTGCCGCCTCGGCGGCAGTGGTCACGACCGACACGGTTTTGCGCGGCGTGGTAAATGATTCAACGACGGACGCCAACGGACGCCGTCGGATTGACTGAGTTAGAGGGAAAGGATGTCGCCGGGGATGGTCGCGACGTGCCGTCGCGGGAGGAAGCGGGAGGCGCGTCCGGGGTCATCGGGCCGCTCCGGCCGCAGGCCAGGCGCTGACCAACTCGCCGTTCTCGCGAATGGGGATGAGGAGGCTCGCGCGGATGGTGCTATCCAAGTTTACGGGACCACCGAAGATTCTATGGAGCGAGCCGCTGATATGGCAAGGAAGTCCCGGGTCAGAGGCATTCTCTCAACGACTCCAGCAACTTCTGCATCTCGTCGGCCGAGCCTACTGTGATGCGCAGGCAGTTTTCGGTGTCCGAACTTCCACCGAGATGGCGCACGAGAATTCGGCGATCTTCGAGGCGCTGCTGCACCTCGACCGCCGAGGCGGCGCCGAAATCGACGAGCAGGAAGTTTGACCCGGATGCGTGGACCGTCAGGCCGAGCGCGGTGAGGTCGCCGGCGAGCTTGTCGCGTCGCGCGCGCACGTCGGCCCACATCGACTCGGCCCAGTCGCGGTCGTCGAGGGCCGCCAGCGCGGCCACCTGGGCGACGCGGTTGACGTTGTAGGAGTCCTTGATCTTGAGCAAGGCGGCGACCAGGTCGGGCGGCCCGAGCAGGTAGCCGACCCGCAGGCCGGCCAGTCCGTAGGCCTTGGAAAAGGTGCGGATGATGCACAGGTTGGCGAACTCGGAGAGCAACTCGAGGCAGTCGCTTTCGGCGAACTCGGCGTACGCCTCGTCGACGGCGACCAGGTTGGGCCCGGCGGCGGCGAGTTCGGCGATCTGCGCCGGCGGGTAGTGGGTGCCGGCCGGGTTGTTGGGATTGGTGATGAAGGTGAGCGCGCCCCCGGCGCGCTGCAATTCCTCGAGCGGCAGGCTGAACCCGGGGCCGAGCGGGACGGCGTCTACCGCCACGCCCTGGATGCCCGCCAGGATCGGGTACAGCGCGTAGGCCGGGTTGGTAGTCACGACGCGGTCGTCGGGATCGCAGATGGCGCGGATCAGGATGTTGATGAGGTCGTCGGCGCCGTTGCCGACGATGACCTGCTCCGGCGTCAGGCCGTACAGATTGGCGAGCCGCGCGCGCAGCGGCGCTGAAGTGGGATCGGGATAGCGGCGCAGGAGGTCGGCGTCGAGCCCGGCCAGCGCCCGTACCGCGGCCGGTGAGGCGGCCGGACTCTCGTTGGTGTTGAGCTTGATCCAACCGTCACCGGTTGGTTGCCGGCCGGGAATGTAGCCGCGTAGGCGCTGGATGTTGGGGCGAATTCTGACCACTGGCTCGACATGTGCTGGGACCCGGAGGGCCACGCCGGAACGCGCCGAAGTCTAACAGGGACGGCGGGGGTTCCTGGCAGCGTTTGGCGACGGATTGAATCCTTGTCCCGATTGGGGGTGGCTGGTAACATTCTGTCAAGTTGTCTGGGGAGGCGACACAGGGATTTGTGGTCTCCCGATGCAAATGTTTTCACAGAGAGAATCCGATCTCAGAGCCATTCTGAGTTCGGGTTTTTGTCTTGGTGGGGTCCCGGCCGGTCTGCCGGCGGAACAGGGCCGGAATCGAAGACGGCGGCTGCGGGCCGGTCTGACGCAGGTTGTGGGTCACGCGATCGCTGTGGAGGCGGGGCTGGTGGTGATCGCCGGCGACCTCTTCGGCGAGCCGGTCCCGAAACCGGCCGACCTGGGCGCGGCGGTGGTGGAGTTGAGTCGCCTGCGCGAGCACGGGATCGCCGTCGTGGCGATCACCGGCGATCGCGATCGCGCCCCGGACGGCGAGGAGTCGCCGCTGGAACTGCTGCGGCTGCTGGGCCTGCTGGAAGGACTGCTTACCGAGGATTCGATGTCCGTGGACATCGGCGGGATGACGCTGCAGCTGTCGGTGGTGCCACAGGCTCCGGCGGATCACGACGGCGGCCCGCTGCAACGACTGGACTATCGCGGCGATGCCGACTTCCACATGCTGTTGACGCACTACGGAGTGGAGTCGCTGAACGGCGCCGGCAAACCCGGCGGGGCGATCAACCTGGACGCCGTGCAGGCGCTGCTGGGAGTGGACCTGCTGGTGGCTGGCGGCGGCGACGAGGCCAGCCACGGCCGCGCCGGTTCGACGACCGTGGCGGCTACCGGCGACCCGAGCCGCGGCGACGGCCACGGGGGCTTTTTGCAGGTGGAGATATCGCGGCGCGGGCTGGAAGGAATAAACGTGATTCCGGGGTTGGGTGGGGTGCGCCGCGAAATCGCGATCGTCGCCAGCACGCTGGCCGAAGACGACGCGCAAAAGACGATCCGCGCGCAGATCGAACCGCTGCTGGAGGCCGATGCCGAGATCGTGCTGCGGGTGACCGGCCGGACGGAACCGGAGACGCTGCGGGCCGCCGGGCTGGCCGGCGTGGCACGCTGGGCAAGGGCGCTGGCCGCCGGGTTCGAACTGGACCTGAGCGCCCTGCGGATCGTGGATGACGAACTGGATTCGGGCCCGGGGCAACTGTCGCCGCTGAAGGAAATGTCGCGGGCGGTGGCCGAAAACGAGACCGACGACGCCCTGGAGGATGAGGCCGGTGACGTTGCGCTGGCCTCCCTGCGCCGGGTGCTGGGCGATCGCCTGGATGCCGGGAGACGCCGATGATCTTCCTGCAGTCGGTACGGTGCCGCAATTTCAAGGCACTGACCGAACTGGAACTGCACGTGCCGCCGCGCTGCGCCTTCCTGATCGAGGGCGCCAACGAAGCCGGCAAGACGAGCCTGCTGGATGCGATCTATTTCGCCTTTTCCGGCACCGGGCCGGACGGCGTACCGGCCCGGCAACTGGTGCGGCGCGGCGAGGACGAGGCGAGCGTGGTGGTGGAGTTCGCCGGTGACGATGCCTTCGGGGTAATCGAACGATCCGTCCCGCGACAGGGCGCGGCGAGTGTGCGGATGAAGCTGGAGCGTCGCTTCCAGATTCGCGAGGTCGAAACCGAGGCCAAGGTCCAGGAAGGCCTGGCGGAGACCTTTGGTCTGGATATGCGCGGGCTGGCGCGGGTGAGTTTCTTGCGCGAGCTAGACCTGACCGCCGGGAACGGCGACGCGCGGGCGCTGAAGCAACGCGCCGTGGTGGAGCGGCGCGAGATCGGCCGCACGCACCGCGACCTGGCCGATGTGTCGAAGCTGCGCGCGGAACTGGAAACGACCCAGAAGCGGATCGCCCTGGGCGAGATGACGGCGGAATTGGAAGAACTGCGCACCGACCGGGCGGACCTGGAACGGCGGCTGCGGTTGATGGTGATCGCCGGGCTGCGCGATCGCTACGAGCAGGCGGTGGCGGAGGTGGGCTCGGTGGAGGCGCGGCTGAGCGGGTTGGGCGAAACCCGCGATGAACTGCGACGCGACTTGGACCTGGCCGAGCGCCAGGCGGCGACGACGACCGTGGTCGACACGCTGCAAACGGCGCGGGCAGCGGTGGACGCGGCCGTGGCCGCCGAAACGACGCAACACGAGGATACGCAACGCGCCCGCGAGGCCGGGGCGGTGGTGAACGCCGCCACCGAGCGGCTGGCGGTGCTGGACGAGGCGTTGCAGAACCTGGACACGGTCGCGACGGCCGGTACGGAACGTGAGGACTTGCAGCGGCGCAAAGACGACCTGGACGCCGCGCTGGGGGAACTGGAGCGGCTGCGCGGGCAGCGGGCGACGCTGGTGGAGGCGCGGGCCTCGATTGAGGCGGAGTTGACCGGTATCCGGCAGAACCTGGCCGGGGCCGAGGAGAACGGTACGGCGATTGGCGCGCGGAAGCTGTGGGCGGCCTGGATCGAGACCTTCGGGATGGACGCCGGGGAGGTGCTGGCGCGCGGCGGCGGACGCTTCTCGCCGGGCGGGATGGTTTCGCGGGCGGTTTCGCGGTTGCGCGGCACCGACGACGACGAATCTTCTAGCGATCCGGCCCGGGACGCCGAACGGGCCGAGATCGAGGCCGCCCTGCGCGGCAACGGCATCGATGTTCCCGAGGATGTGGAGTCGGCCGTGGCGATGATCCGGCTGGCCGCCGAGGACCTGCCGGCCCCGGTGTCGGATTCGGCCGAGGCGCTGCGGGTGACCGATGAGAACCTGGTGAGCGTGATCGTGCGCGCGACCCGCCTGGACGCCAGCATCCGCGAACTTGAGGACGGGTTCGACGGCAAGGAGGCGGCGGAACTGGAGGCCGGGATCGCGGCGGCGCTGGCGAACTCAGCGGAGGCGCTGCGCTCGGCGACGGCGGCGACCGACGGCGCTTCGCCGCCAGAGCGGACTGCGCTGGCCGATGAAGCGACTGTCCTGCGGACCGAGTTGCCGGAGCTCAAGGAACTGGTGGAACGCGAGCCGGAGCTGGCCTGCGAACTGGAGCGGCGCAAGGAAAAGCGCGAGCGGGCCGAGGCGACTCGAACCGAATTGATGGATCAATTGCGCGAGATCTGGCCGGAGAAATTCGCCGCCGGAGCGACGCCGTTGGCGGAGTATCTGGACCGGCTGCGAACTGACTGCCTGGAGGCCCTGGAGCGCCAGGACCCGCTGTCGTTGAATCGCCAGATCAATGAGGTGGCGGCGCAGATTTCCTCCGGGGAACTGGCGCTGGACGTGGTGCGCCGCCAGGAAGAACAGGCGCTGGCGGGACTGGAAGAGAAGGTGCGGGCCGAGGGCGTGGTGCTGCAACCGGGCGATGTCGGCGCGGCGCTGGGATTCGCGCTGCCCGACCTGGGCTCGGTGACCGCCGCCGAGGAACCCCGCACGCGGCTGACAGCCCAGCGCGAGCAAGACCGGATCACCGAAGTCGAGCGGTCGGTGGGCGACGCGGAACAACGCCTGGGCGAGCGCGGGGCGGGAATCGAGCTGGGCCGCGAACGGTCCCGTGCCGAGGAACTGGAACGGCAGATCGGGGTGCGCCTGAAGGCCAGCGAGATCGCGGCGCGGGCCCAGGAACGGCTGCGCGCCAAGGCCGTGCCGAAGACGATTCAGAACGCGCGCACACTGCTGCCGCTGGTGACCGGGAATCGCTACTTCGACCTGCGCTTGGCGAGTCGCGGCGAGGTTGAACTCTGGGACGAGGCGGCCGGCGGCTGGGCGCGATTGGCGACCATGGCCTTTGGCACCCGCCGGCAAGTGGGGCTGGCGCTGCGCCTGGCCGAAGCCATCGCTATCAGCGGACCGGCGGCCCCGGGCGGGCCGGCGTTTATGGTGATCGACGAGGCGGCCCTAGGATCGGATGCCGAGCACCGGGCGCGGATTTCGGCGGTGCTGCGCGAGGGCTTCTTGCGCGAAACCTTTGCCCAGGTGATTGTGCTGGTCGGCGAGGGCGACTTCCGGGCGC
>JASLPR010000047.1 GCA_030744875.1 Chloroflexota bacterium | reverse complement strand
TTTGGGATTGAATGGGTGCCGGTAGCTGATGCTGGCTTGTGAGATCTGTGGTCGGGTCGGTGGTCGGTTGATTGCTCTCTTAAGGAAACGATGATTTCGCCGGCGAAATCTGGCGGCGGACAAAGCACAACCGCCGGGGCCGCTTACGGCCGGCGCCGGCCGACCGCTCGTTGGTGCCCGAAACGTGAGCATGCTGCAGTTGCAGAATCTTGCGCGGCCAAAGCCGCCGTCTCTTCGTTTCGGGTCCGGTTAGGCCGGTCGGTCACCGGGGAGTCACACCCCTCGTCTATCCAGATAATCATGGCGATTTGAACCTGTCAAGGGGTCATTTTCGGGCTGGTTGAGAAGTTCCCGGAAGGGGTCGGAAAGCCGCGTGGACTTTTCTTGATAATGGGTTCTTGGGAGCGGATTTGGGGGGCGACGTGAGGGCCGGCCAAGCGGCGGAAAGGGCCGTTGGGGCGGGATTCCGGCGCGCGTGCACCGAGCAGGTATCGCTAAGTGCGCGGAGATTCCGGCATGCCGGCAGACCCCGGCCTGCACGCAGGCCGGGCCACGACTACGGCCGGGACACGAGAGACAGCCGGGCCATGAAACACGCATGACTCGCGTGAACGAACCTAGAAAGAAAGCCATCGTGGATGGCCGTGCCCTATTATTCGCGGGGAAAGCTTGGAGCCGTCGGTAGGGGCGCCACGGAGCGACTGAAGCGGCGGTGGGAGGAAGGATTGGACGATGGCCCGGGACGTGGCGACGCGGTATCACATTCCCGACGGCGGCAGCTACGGCGGCCAGCTGCTCGGAACCGGCAAGCTGGGTTCGCATGGGCGCTGGCGCATCTTTGGCGACCCGGACCAGGTGACGCCGGGCGACCGTGAGATCCTGCGCCAACTGGGAGCACGCAAAGCGGAGATCGCGGCGCTGGCTGTACACGCGGAACGCTCCGAGCAGTGGCGGCGGATGAACGACCTCGACCCGGTGAAGCCGATGGTGTGGATCACCGAGCATCCCTGGCATGAACTGAACGCTGACGGCGGGCTGACGCTGCGGACGGAGTCGGAATTCGCGCGGGACCTGGAAATGGAACTACGCCAAACCATCTACCAGTGGGAGCACACGCCCTGCGACCTGATCGTGGAGCCGGAGATGTATTGCCCGATCTCCTTCACCGACTCAGGCATGGGCCTGGCCGGCGACACCGACCTGGCGATCACCGACCGTGACAACGTGATCGTGTCGCGGCATTTCCACCCCGTCATCAGCGGCCCGGACGACCTGCATCTGATCCAACGGCCGGAACTGGCGCTGGACGAGGAGCGCACCGAGCGCTGCTTCGCGGTGATGAGCGAGATCTTCGACGGCGTGATCCCGGTGATCCGGCGCGGGCTGCCGGGGCTGGGCTTTTCGCCGTGGGACGAATTGGTGCGCTGGACGGGCATCCAGGAGGTGCTGCTGGACTTGGCACTAAGGCCGGAATACGTGCACGCGCTGATGGAGAAGTTGCTGGACGCCTACCTCTACCGCCTGGACCAGGCGGAGGAACTGGGCCTGCTGGCGTCGAACAACACCAACATCCGGGTGGGCTCGGGGGCCTACGGGCACACAACGCAATTGCCGGAGCCGAAGGCGGCGAACGTCGGGGTGCCGCTGCGGGAGATGTGGGGCTTTTCGACGGCGCAGCTGTTCGGGTCGGTGTCGCCGGCGATGCACTACGAATTCGCGCTGCAGTACGAGATTCGCTGGCTGGAGCGATTCGGCCGCAACTACTACGGCTGCTGCGAGCCGCTGCACGACAAGATCGAGGTCCTGGAGAAGATCCCGAATCTGGGCAAGATATCGATGAGCCCCTGGGCGGACCTAGAGGTGGCGCGGGAGTTAATGGGCGAGCGCTACGTGTATTCGATGAAGCCGAATCCGTCCTGGATGGCAGGCGAGGGCTGGGACGCGGAGGCTTTTCGCGAGGAGCTGCGCGCGAATCTGCGCATCCTGGAGGGCTGCGCGGTGGAGATTCCGCTGAAGGACATCAGCACCGTGCGGCGCGATCCGCAGCGGCTGTGGGAATGGGCGCGGGTGGCAACGGAGGTAGCGGAGGAGTTCTCCACCTAAGGCAGACGCGGGCGGGATGCTGAGGCCCGCGGGGATGCGCGCATGGGGCGCCAACTATCATGACGCGGGTCGGACCAGCCGGGATACGCGCTTGATAGCTACTTACAGGCGGGTGGCGGAGTGGTGGGACGGGCGGCTCTCCCCCGGAGCCCGCGACGCCGTCGGGGTGCTGCTGGCGGTGGGGCTGGCGCTGCTGATCCATCGCGAACTGGCAAGTCTGGATCGCGGGCTGAATCTGGCCCGCGACGGAGTTAACTTCTCGGCCGAGCACGCCCTGACCGGCGAGGCCATCGGGCGCTGGGGACAGCTGCCGTCCTGGAACGCCGCCTACCTGTCGGGAATGCCGTTCCAGGCCAGTCCGCAGACGGCCGGGGTCCACTGGACGGCCCTGCTGGACTGGCTGGCGCCGAACGAACTTGTGGCCATGCGGCTCGGAGTGTTGCTGAGTTTGCTGGCCAGCGCGGCGGCCGGCTACTTCATGGCCCGGGTGTGGGGCGCAAACCGGGTGGGCGCGTTGCTGGCGGCGCTGCTGGTGGCCGCCGGCGGGGCACAGTTGGGGCGGCTGTGGGCCGGACACGTGAGCTTCCTGCTGGCCGCGCCGTACTATCCGCTGGCGCTGGGGCTGGTGCGCCGGGGGCTGGATCGCGATTCGTTGCCGGCGATGCTGGGAGCCGGGGCGGCGCTGGGCGGGACGATGCTGGCCGGGGGCGGCTGGGTGGCGTTGAACCTGTGGCTGCTTGTCGGTTCGATCGGACTGCTGCTGGCGGTGGTGCGCTGGCGCACCGGCGGGTACGGATGGCGGGGGCTGGGCCGGGTGGCCGGATTGCTGGGGACGATGGGGCTGGCGGGCAACGCGGTGGCGGCGGTCAAACTGCTCCCGATGGTGGCCTATCTGCCCTATTCGAGCCGGGATACGGTGGAGTACAGCTTCGCGATCGATCGCTCGGCGCTGAGCGGATTGGGCGACCTAGCGACCGTGCTGCTGGCGCGCTCGCGCGCGGACCTGGACCAGGCCGGCGATGGGGCGGCGCTGGGGCATGAGTTCACGATCTACGTGGGGGCGATCGCGCTGCTGCTGGCGCTGATGGGAGTGCTGTGGCGATGGGAGCCCAGGACGTGGATTCTGCTGGGCGTGGCGGCGCTGTTCGCCTGGTTCAGCTACGGGGCAAACGCCGGGGTGGACCTGTACCGGCTGCTTTATGAATTGATTCCCGGCTACGACCAGGTGCGCATCCCGGGGCGGATGCTGGGCGGGGTGTGGATGGCGGTGACGCTGCTGGCGGCCTTCGGGATGACCGCGCTGGCGCGCGGGCGGGCGCTGACCGCCGTGGGGCTGGTGCTGGTGGGGCTGGTGGCGATTGACCTGGGCGGGATGGCCGGCGACTGGACCGAGACCGTGGAGCTGGATGAATACCGGGTCTACGCCTCCGACGCGCCGGGCGAGCTGGTGGCCGGAGTGCTGGAATTGGCCGTGACCGAGCAGGGTGAGGGAATCGCGGTGGAGCTGGAGATCAGCAACTACGGCAACACCATCTGGCTGCCGGCCGACGCCGGGCAGCCGGGCGGGGTAATCGCGACAATCGGCTACCTGGGCACGGAGGAGATGCTGGAGATTCCGCTGGCGACGAAGGTCGATCTGCGGGCGCGGACGTGGGTAGGCGGGGGGCTGGGGCCACCGCCGCCGGGCGGGGCGATGTTGATGCTGGGGATGAAGGCTCATGGAGTGCGCGGCTTCGACCGGGCGACGCCGGCGCCGCTGGAACTGCCGCTGGCCTGGGTGAGTCGCGATGGCGAGTTGCGGGTGGACGCGAAGGACCCGCGCAGCCGGCTGCTGCCACCCGGTCTGGACGATTGGTTCGCCTTCGCGGCGGACCTGGAGGGCCGGCCGGGCCGGTTCTTTGTTTCGCGCTACGACATCTACAACGAGGCCGACGCGCTGCGCGACGGCCTGGAGATCGTGGGCGGCTGGGACCCGGGCCACCTGCGCCATTTCACCAACTTCCTGGGCACCAGCATGCTGTTCACGGTGGAGCTGGACCCGGCGGCGAGCGCGGTGCCGGCGATCTTGAACGCGCGTTACGTGTACCCGCACATTGCGCCGGAGATCGCGTTCGCCGGTGGGGCGGAGTTCGCGCGGATTGAAGGGCTGCCGTTCGCGATGTACGAACTGACCACGGCGCGGCCCCGGGGATACCTGGCGCCGGCGGCGGTGGTGCTTTTCACGCCGGGGGACGCGGGGGAGGCGGCGAGTCAGTTGCGGGCGCTGGTAACGGCGCAGGGATTTGACCCGCTGGCGATGACGGTGGTGGTGGTGGGCGGGGACGGGCCGCGGCCTTCGCTGGCGGAGCTGCGGGCGCTGGAACCGGTGGTGGCGGTGGTGGTTTCGCCCGATGGGCTGGACGCCGGGCAGCAGGCGCTGCTGGCGGGGCTGGGCGGGGCGGTGGACGTGACGGCGGCGGCGGGGGCCGGAGACGCGACGGCGTGGATCGGATCGTTGCCACGGACGGACGGGAAGGGTGTCGAAGCGCAGGTAGTGACAGGGTTGCCGGGGGGCGCGACGTTCAGCGTGGACAACCCCTCGGAGTACTCCCGGGTGCTGGATTTCGCGATGGTCTGGGCGCCGGGGTGGGAGGTGGAAGTTGATGGCGCAAAGGCCGGGTTGCTGGTGGTCGACGGGGCGGTGATGGGGGTGCGGTTGCCGCCGGGCGAGCACGAGGTGCGTTTCGAGTATCACGCGCCGGGGCTGGCGGCGGGAGTGGCGCTGACCCTGGCCGGTCTGGTGGTGGTGGCGGGGGGCGGGGTGGCGGCCCTGCGAGGCAGTCGGCCGGCGTAGCGGCGCGGAATCGCGGTTGCCGGGCGGTGGGCGGGATTGCGTAGCCTTGGCGACCAGAGAATCCGGCCGGGTCGACCGAGGAGAATTCGCATGGTGCAGCTGGGGGCGTTCGAGCGTTACCTGATCGAAGAGTTCTACGACGACTACCGCGACGGGCTGATCAACCGGGGGACCTTTACCCGGCGAGTGGCATTCATCCAAGGTTCGATGGCGGCGGCGGTGGCAATGACAGCGGTGGGCTGCGCGCCGGACGAGTTGCCGGAAGCGAATACGCCGATGCCTGCGACGGAAGCTGCGACGGTGGCACCGACAGCGGATGTGGAGACTTCAGCTGCCGCGACGCCCATTGCCACGGCTGCAAGTGAAGCGAGTCGGGCGGAGCCCGCGGAGCCGGCGATGACCGAAACCGGCATCGAAGCCGAAGAATTGGTCCTGCCCGACAGCAACGAAGAGGTCGCCGGGTACTTCGCTAAACCGGCCGGCGACGGCCCGTTTCCGGCGGTGCTCGTTTGCCACGAGAACCGCGGCCTGGTGGACCACATCCGCGATGTGACCCGGCGCTTCGCCGGCGAAGGCTACGTGGACGCTGGCGCTGGACCTGCTGTGGCGCGAGGGCGGTACGGCGTCGTTCGACCGCGACGCGGTGCCCGGGATGTTGACCGGCGCGGGGGCCGAGCGGCACCTGGGCGATTTCGCGACGGCGTTCGATTACTTGCAGGCCCGCGACGACGTGGCAGCGGACCGGATCGGGATGACCGGCTATTGCTTCGGCGGCGGGATCACCTAGCGCTTCGCGACGGTGGAGCCGGAATTGAAGGCGGGGGCGCCGTTCTACGGGATCGTTCCGGAACTGGACGCGGTGCCGAATATCAAAGCCGCGATGCTGGGCGTCTATGCCCAATTCGATAGCCGCGTGAACGCCGGGAAGTTGGCCCTTGAAGAGGCGCTGATCGAGGCCGGGGTGACGCACCGGATGAATATCTACGAGGGCGCCGACCACGCCTTTCACAACGACACCGGGCCGCGCTTTAACGAGGAGGGGGCGGGGCTGGCCTGGGCCGACACGCTGGCGTGGTTCGCCGAGCACCTCTAGCTGCCACCGGCAGCTTTCTTGTTCTGCCCCGGTCCGGGTGCGGCCAGCCGGGTACCCCTAACTGTCACCGGCAGCTTTCTTCTTGTGACCCGGTCCCGGCGCGGCTAGCCGGACGCCGCGGCGTCGACCGGTTCGACTTCCGTTCCTGAATCAGCTTCGGGAGCGGCCGGGCGGGGGTTGGTGAGGAGGATGACGACGGCGACCAGCAGCCCGGCGATGGCCGCCCACCACGCCGGGAAGTAGGAGCCGGTGGTGTCCTTAATGAATCCGGCAAAGGGCGAGCCGGCGGCGCTGAAGAGATAGACGCCCAGCATCGCGCGGCCGCGGATGGCGCCGATGTGCAGGCTGCCGAAATAGTCGGGCCAGATGACGTTGTTGGCCACGCTGGAACTGGCGGCGCCGACCCCGAAGAGGCAGGTGGCGAGGAAGACCTGCCAAGCGTTGGAGGCGGCCATGGTGGCGAAGACGGCCAGGACCATTACCAGCAGCGGGATCGAGGCAACGTAGCGGATCTGATAGCGATCGAGCGCCCAGCCGGCCGGGATGGCGGCGAGGACGCTGGCGACGGCTTCGGCCGAGAAGGCGAAGCCGATCATCTGGCGGCTGACACCCTGGTCCTCGAAATAGGGGGTGCGGAATAGGGAGACGGTACTCATGGCCAGGAAGAGGAAGCCGTAGACAAGGACGAGGCGCCAGAAGGCCGATGAGCGCAGAGCCTGCTGGCGGGTCCAGGAATACTCGGCCGCCGGGCGGGGGGCGTCCGCGCGGTCATCGGCCGGGCCGTCGAGCGGGTCACCATCGGGACCGAGGCCCATGTCCTCGGGCGAGCGGCGGATGACGAAGGCGGCCACAAGGACGACGACGATCCCGCCGAAGATGCCGGTGGCGACGAAGGTGGCGCGCCAGCCGGTGTTGGTGATGAGATAGGTCACGATGGGGATGAGGAAGATGCCGGCCGGGATGCCGAGGAAGACCGTCGACATCGCCTTGCCACGGTTGCGGCGGAACCAGCGGGCGATCGGGACGCTGGCGTAAAGATTGCCGCCGCCGCCCTGCATACCGATCGCCCCGATGAAGACGAAGAGCACGACGAACTGCCAGCCGGCCTGGATGGTCGCAAGCAGGACGACCAGCACTCCGGCCAGGATGCCGGCGACGACCAGGGGCCAACGGGCGCCGTAGCGGTCAAGGATGCGGCCGATGAAGTAACTGCTGACGCCGAAACCGATGAGGCGGGCGGATTGGGCCCAGCCGAAGTAGGCGTCGCTGATCTCGAGTTCGTCCTGCATCGGCCGGACGAAAAATCCCAGACTGATCCCGGCCATATTCACCGAGACCAGGCTGACCGTGGCGAGCCCGGCGACCATGTACCAGCCATAGAAGAGACGGCGGCGGCCACGCAAAATGTCGGCGAGGGCGATGAAGAAGTTCAAGCGGCCGGGCCCGGCGCGATACCGGTGTCGAGACGGCGCGCGGAACTTGCCATGGAAGGTCTCTCCAGGATGGTGGCTGTGCCGAAACAGCCCGGAGAAGGGTACCACTGGTAGCCCGGCGAATCGCATACCAGTGGTTCCGGCCCGGCGGCGGGCGATCCACCGGAGCGGGGTACTACCGATATCGGGTGTGAGGTACGATGAAAGTTGTCGATCGTCACAGGAGGACACGATTGCGGAAAACGATCGCGGAGCGGGAACTACCGGCGCCCCGGGCGGCGCCGGTCGGGATTCTCAGGGGGCTGCGAGCGTACTTCCGGCAGGAGCAAGCGCGCTACGGCACCCTGTTCGTCCTCCCCACGCTGGCCTTCTTCCTAATCTTCATCGTCTTCCCGCTGGGTTTCTCGCTGTACATGAGCTTCCTGGACTGGCACCCGGTGCGGGGCGATCCGGAGTTCGTGGGGATCGAAAACTACGTCGAGCTTCTCGGCGACAAGACGTTCGTGAAGACGGTGGTAAACACCCTGGTGCTGACGTTCGGGGTGGTGGCAATCACGGTGGTGGGAGCGTTGGCACTAGCGATGGCTCTGAATCAGGGCCTCCGGGGAACGGCAGTGTTCCGGGGGGTTTTCTATTCGCCTGTGGTGACCTCATTGATCGCGACCGGGCTGGTATTCCTGTGGTTGTTTGACCCTCAATTCGGCCCGATAAACCAGCTCTTGAAATCGTTCGGCATCACGGGACCAGGGTGGGCATCCAGCCTCAAGTGGGCGTTGCCGACAATGATCTTGACATTCTCATGGCGAGAGATCGGGTATTTCGTGGTGGTCTACTTGGCGGGATTGCAGGGAATTCCGGTCAGTCTGCGGGAGGCGGCGGCGATCGACGGGGCGGGGTCCTGGGGGCAGTTTCGGCACGTGACCTGGCCACTGTTATGGCCTACAACGTTTTTCGTGCTGATCATGGGTGTGATCCGGGCGACACAGTATTCGTTCGGTATGATCTACGTGATGACCGCAGGGGGGCCAGTAGACTCGACGAATGTGGTGGTGCTCTACCTGTACCAACAGGCGTTCGAGTTGTTCCGGATGGGGTACGCGAGCGCGATCGCCTACGTCTTGTTCGTGATCGTGTTCGCGATATCGATGATCCAGTACAAGTTCGCGGGCAGGCTGGTTGATTATTGATGACTAGCAGCCGGATGACCGGGGGCTCGTTCCGCCGGGAACAACTGACAAAGAAGGTGGCGCTCTACTTTCTGCTGGTGACCGCGGCGCTGGTCTTCCTGATTCCGTACATCTGGACGGTGTCGTCGTCGTTGAAACCGGAGCAGGACATCTTCAGCAAGGATATGTCACTGTTGCCGAGTTCGTTCGAGTGGCAGAACTACGTGGACGCGTGGACGGACTGGCCGCTGGGGACATGGCTGAAGACCAGCATCATCGTGGCGGTCATCGAGACGTTCAGCGTAGTGTTCACGGCGGTGCTGGCGGGATATGCCTTCGCGCGGCTGCGGTTCTGGGGGCGGGACACGTTGTTCCTGATGTACCTGGGCGCAATGATGATTCCGATCCAGGTGACGATCATCCCGAGCTTCGTGATCATCACGCGGTTGAACCTGGTAGACACGTATATGGGAATTGCGTCGATCCGGCTGGTACAATTCTTCGGCGTGTTCCTGATCAGGCAGTTCTTCATGAACCTGCCGGCGGAACTGGAAGACGCGGCGCGTATCGACGGGTGCAATAGGATACGGATCCTGGTGCAAATATTCATCCCGCTGAGCGGGCCGGCGCTGACGGCGCTTTCGATTTTTGCGTTCACGGCAGCGTGGAACGACTTCCTGTGGCCGCTGGTGGCGGTGACGCGGCCGGAGGTCTACACGGTGCAGATCGGGCTGGCGACGATGAAGGGCGAGGTGATCCGGTGGGGCCCGATGCTGGCGGCGACGGCGCTGTCGGCCTTACCGGTGTTGATCATGTACCTGGCGTTGCAGCGGTACTTCACGCAGGGGATAACGATGACGGGACTCAAGGGTTAGCTGTCCAGGCGCAGAGGGAAAGGAGGAACGATCGAGCGAAATCCGGGACTGCGCTCGAATAGAGACCAGGACCGGTGGTGGTTAAGGTATTGAAACATCGGAATCCGCCTTCGGATTGCGCAAACTGATGGAGCGGAAGGCGGATCGCCAAAGGTCTGTGGAGGCAAGCGAAAATGACTGCACTAAACAGAAGAGCGTTGTTGAAGTTTGGCGTGTACGGCTCGGCCACGGCGGTCGGTCTGGCGGCGCTGAGCGGCTGTGGAGAGGAGGAGGCGGCGGCCCCGGCGGCAGAGGCTCCGAAGGCAGAAGCTCCGAAGGCAGAAAAGCCTGCCGCGACTGCGCCTGAACCGGCACCGTCGAAGGAACGGGTTGAGATCATCCAGTGGTTCAACCTGTCGGGAGCGCAGGCCGAGCACGCCACCGCCATGGGTGACGCATTCTCCGAGTCGCAGAACGATATCTTGGTGACAACAACGATCGTGCCGCAGACGGAGGTCATGGCAAAGCTTTCCACCGCGCTGGCGGCGGGCAGTCCGCCAGAGGTATTGCACATCGGGTCGGCACCGGCCAATGCCCAACTGGCTCGCAGCGGGGATACGATTTCGATTGAGGACTTCGACCCGGATATCGCCAAGCTCGATTGGGTCCCTGGGGTGCAGAAGGCGGTTACGCACGAGGGCCGCATGATGGCCTATCCGGCAAACTCGGGCTGTCTGTGCGTCCTCTATAACAAGGATCTCTACGCGGAGGCAGGCCTAGATCCAGACGCGTTCCCAGCGACGAATGAGGACCTACTGGTAGCGGCAGAAACGATCAGCAATCTGGGAGACGACATCTACGGCCACTATGTGGGCACTGCACCGAAAAATTGGTCGGGTAACCACATATTCATCTCGTACATATGGGGCTATGGGGGCGATGTTATCAGCGCGGACGGGAAGAAGTTCACGCTCACGACACCGGAGGTGCAGGCAGCACTTCAATTCTACCTAGACTTGCGTGATGTGAATGCCTATCCAATAAAGGCGATCGATAATCTGGCTATGGGCAACGATTTCGAGACTGGAACGCTGGGATCGATGACGCTGTACCCGGTGTGGACAAAGCGCGCGGAAGCGACGAACCACCAGTCGGGATCGGCGCGGATGCCGTTCGGTCCGGCGACCACAGAGGACAATTTCCGGGTTCCGGTGGGATTCGGCGGCGCGCACATCTTCAAGGAATCGAACAACCCGGAAGAGGGCTGGCCGTACCTCAGATGGTTGCTGGATGTGGAGAATCACCTGGATTGGGTGATGGGCTTTGGCAATCTCCCTGCGGTGCTATCGTACCGCGACCACCCGCGCTGGCAACAGCATGAGAGCGACCATCCCTTGATCACGCCGTATGTGGACTCACAGAAAGTGTCGGACGTGCAGTACCCAGGTCCGGCCCAGGCGCAGCTGTGGAACTCGGTGGCGAAGGCCATCGAGGCCGCAGTGTTCGATGCCAAGACCGTCGAAGAGGCCCTGGCCGACGCCGAGGAGACGGCGCAGGGAGCCCTGGACGACGAGCTGGCCAAGATGTAGCCGGACTTCCCAGAGGCCGCAAGGCCCGTCGGAATCGCGACCCCGGGCGCCAATATCGGCACCCGGGGTCGCGGCGGCCGTTCCGCGCGTTTCGCTTGAACGGTGGGAGCAAGACTTCTTGACGCCCCTTCCGGGTGGGTAGAACGAAATCAGCGGGGAGGCGCGCGAAGCGGCTATTCTGGGCGGAAGGTTTGTCGGCAACTGGTTTTTTGGAGAAGCGTCCGATGGCGATCCGGGTACTGCATGTTGAAGAGCACGACCACTGCGCGGTGTCGATGCGGGCGGCGATGTTGGAGCCGGGCGTGGCGAATTTCGAGGTCGTGCACCACGCGACCCTGGCGGCGGCGGAGACCTCGCTGGAGTCGACCGGCTATGACGTGGTGCTGTTGGACCTGACGCCGCCGGATTGCCCCGGGTTGCCGGCCTACGAACGGATGCGAGCCGCCGCGCCGGATACGCCGATCGTGGTGATGGCCTCGCCGGGCGAAGAGGAAGTGGCGCAGGCGACGGTGGAGGCCGGGGCGGTGGAATTCTTGATTCGCGGGCCGGAGGCGCTGCAGGCGCTGAGCGGGGTGATGCTGGCCGCGACGGATCGGGAATAGGCCGGCGCGGCGGATTGGCCGCGAGCCTTAGCCGATTGACCGGTCGGGCGGCGGCGGGCCGGCGGGAGTCGCCGAGGGCGGGCGCATGAAATGGCGGATGTCCGGCGGGGTGGGGGCGCTGGTGATCGGTGCGGCGGCGGCGACGGTGCTGGCCGGACGGGCGAATCCGACTGAGATGACTCTCAGGCACCTGCTGGCCTTCGGGGCGGCGGCGGGGCTGTTTGCGAGGGTGGCGCTGACGGCCTATGCCGGCTGGCTGCTGCGGCCCGGGGCGGACGCGGTGTTCGTGCTGGAACTGGTGATTGCGATCGGGCTGCTGGCGCGGGCGGCGACGGGACGCGGCAGGCCGGTGGCGCTGGGCGTGGTACTGCTGCTGATGGCGCTGACGCGGCCGGAGGGGCTGGTGTACGCGGGAGTGCTGGCCGTGGCGACGGCGGCTTTCGGCAGGTCACGCAAATGGCTGCTGCCGGGGGCGATCGCGCTGGCCGGCGGCGCGGCCTTCGCGGCGTTGGTGGCGCTGACCACCGATGCCGCCTGGCCCTCGCGCGGCTCGGGCTTTGCACTGGCCAACCTGGGCGAGAACCTGGACTACCTGCGCCACAACACCTGGTGGTATTACGGGCGGGTGCTCCTGCTGGACGACCTGCGCGCGCCGGCGCTGCTGGCGCTGCTGGGTGGGCTGTTCGCGGTTGGCTGCTGGACGGCGGCCCGCGGGCGGTGGCTCGTGGCAGCCCTGCCGGCGGCGCTGCTGGCGAACCTAGGGCTGACCCTGGCGGTGGATCCGGAGGTGCTGCGCGCGGCGGAACCGGCGGAGATGTTTCGCCACCTCGGCTACGGGCTGCCGGTGGTGACGGCGATGGCGGCGCTGGGGGCCCGCGAGCTATTGCGCTGGAACTGGCGAGCCAACTGGACGGGCGCGGTGCTGGCGGTCATCGTGGTGGCGCTGATCGGCGGCGAGATCTACGTGCTGGCGACGCCGGAGGAGATGTACCACTGGAACAAATCGGGGAGCCTGCTGCGCGGCGGCGATATCTACGTGGAGGCGCTGGAAATGTTCCAGAACCCGATCACGCTGCCGTGTGCGGATTGCCCGGACCTAGAGGGATTTCGCGAGCGGCTTTTCGATCACTACCGCCCGTTTGACATGCACGGCGACACGGTCGGGATCAGCTATGCGGCGCTCACCGGGGTGCTGAGCGCGGTGGCGCTGGGGGTAACGCTGCTGGCAGGCCGGCGGGAGTCGCCGGAGGCGCTCGTATGAGGTGGCGGGCGTCCGGTGGGGCCGGGGCGCTGACGGTTGGCGCGGCGGCGGCGACGGTGCTGGCCGGACGGGCGCAACCGCTGGAAATGACGGTCGGGCACCTGCTGGCGTTCGCGCTGGCGGCCGGGTTATTCGCCGCGATCGCGCTGGCGGCCTGGCGCGGGGCGGTGAACGCGGCGTGGCGAAGTATGAGCGGCGGGCTGGGAATGGCGGTGCCGCTGGCCGCGCTGTACGGGTCGGATTCGTTCAATGCGCTGGTGGTGGAGTCGGCGTCGCTGCGGATCGGGCTGTTGGCGTTGATTCCACTGCTGCTGGGGGTCGGGATCGCGGTTAGCGAAGCGAACGGGAAGGCAACGGCCGGGCGGGTTGGAGTTGGCGGATGGCACGTCGCGGCGGTGGACCTGCTGCTGGCGGCCGCCGGGGTCGGTTTCGCCGACCTGCTGCTGAAGATCACGGTTGGCGCGACGGAGGCGGCGGCGATCTGGCTGGCGGCGGTCGGAGCGACGGCCGGGCTGGTGTTGCTATTCGGGCGCATGCGGTTGGCGACGGGCCAGCGTGTATACCTCGGTCCGCTGCTCGTACCGCTGGCGTTCGCGCTGGCGTCCAACGGCAACAACGAGTTGCGCCATCTGCTAATCACCAGCGGCGGCGCACGGACGCTGGCGGCGCTGTTGCTGGGTCTGGCGGTGTACGGCGGCTGGCTGTTGCGGCCGGGTAAATCGGCGGAGGCATTGGCGAGAGCGTGGGCAAGACTTGCGCGCCACCGCGGCTGGTTGCTGGCTGGGGCGTTGCTGGGGATCGGCATCCTGCAGGCGGGCTCGTACCGGGCGGTGACGATGGACGACCTGGCGCGGTACTGGATCGTCGCCGATGATGTGCTGGCCGGGCAGGGCTATCCGAGCTGGTCGGCGGGGATGGGAATCGCCCAGGCGACGGCCGGCGAGACGGTGGTGGACGCACCGCTGCTGCCGCTGCTGATGGCACTGTCGTTCGGGGTCTCCGGACACTGGTATCACAGCGCGCAACTGCCAATCATGCTGGCCAACGTTGCCCTGCCGGGGATGCTGTTCTTGTCCCTGCGGGCGGTCGTGCGACGCGACGACATCGCGCTGGCCGCGGCGCTGCTGACGGTGCTGTTTCCGCCGTTCCAGATCGTAGTATTAGGGGCTGCGGAGCCGGACGCGGTGTTCGTGCTGGAACTGGCGGCGGCGATGGGCCTGCTGGCCCGGATGGCGCGGGGGACCGGCCGAAAAGACGCCGTGGGGCTGGGGGCGGTGCTGGTGTTGGTGGCGCTGACCCGGCCGGAGGGGCTGGTGTATGCGCTGATGATCGCGGCGACGGCGCTGGCGCTGGGCCGGTCGCAACGCTGGGCCATCCCGGGGGCGCTGGCCGTGGCCGGGATGGCGCTGTTCGCGGGAACGATCGCGCTGACCACCGACGCGCTGTGGCCGCCGCGCTCGTCGGGATTCGCGCTCGCGCACATCGGCGAGAACCTGGAGTTCATGCGCACCGGCGCCTACGACCACTACGCCGGGGTGTTGCTGCTGGACGATTGGCGGGGGCCGGTGTTGCTGGTGTTGCTGGCGGCGCTGTTCGCGCTGGGCACATGGAAGCTGGCGCGGCAAAGGTCAGTGCTGGTGGCGCTGCCCCTGGCGGCGCTGGCGCAGGTGACGCTGACCATGGCGGTGGCCCCGGAAGGCTTCCACCGCGAGGAGCCGTCGGAGATGTTTCGCCACCTAGCCTACGGGTTGCCGTTCGTGACCGCGATGGCCGCGCTGGGCGCCCGCGAGATCCTGGCCGGGAACTGGCGGTTCGGCGCGAGCGGGCCGTTGCTGGCGCTGCTGGCGGTGGCGCTGATCGGCGGCGAACTCTACGTCCTGGGCACGCCGGAGGAGTGGTATCACGGGCACAATTCCGGCAGTCTGCTGCGCGGAGGGGACATCTATGTGCAGGCGCTGGACATATTCAAGAATCCGATCGCGCTGCCCTGTGATGACTGCACGGCGGCGCAGGGCGGCGCCTTTGACGGCTTTCGCAAGCGGCTCTTCACCCACTACGGCCGCTTCGACATGCACGGCGAGACAGTGGGGATGAGCTATGCGGTGCTGACCGGCGTGTTGAGCGCGGTAGCGCTGGGCGCGGCGCTGGTGCGCGGGCGGGTAGCCGTTTGAGCGGCTCGATCGGGCGCTTCGCGACCCGGGTGACGCCGGCGTTCGGCTACGCGGGTTTCCGGCGGCTCTGGGCGGCAACCATGACCAGCATGATGGGCTTCTGGATGCTGTCGGTGACCCAGGGCTGGCTGGTGGTGGAGTTGACCGAATCGCCGTTCATGCTCGGGGTGCTGGCGTTCTTCCGGTCAGTGCCGATGCTGGTCCTCTCGCCGTTCGGCGGCATCCTGGCTGACAAGGTGCGCCGGACGCGGCTGTTGATCGTGGCCCAGGTGTTGATGGGGACCGCCGATCTGACGATCGGAATCCTGGTGTTGTTGGAGCTGGTGGCCTGGTGGCACCTGGCGGTGTCGGGAATGATGGTGGGCGCCTCGTTCGCGGTGAGCAGTCCGGCGCGGAATGCGCTGGTGTCCGACCTGGTGCCGCGCAAGGTGGTGAGCAACGGGGTGGCGTTGATGTCGACAACGATGAACGCTTCTCGGGTGCTCGGACCGACGGTGGCCGGTTTCATGATCGGGCTGGTGGGGATCACGGGGACGTATTTCACCCAGGTGGGGACCTATGTACTGGCGGTGGTGAATATCCGACGGGTGCGGGTGGAGGAGCCGCCGCCGGGATATGCGGGCTCGGCCTGGGCGGCGCTGCGCGAAGGCTTCGGCCATGTGTGGCGGCGACCTACGCTACTGGCGCTGATGCTGCTCGGAACGTCGCCGGCGATGTTCAGTATGCCGATGGTGATGCTGCTGCCGGCGCTGGTGAAGCAGGACCTGGGGGCGGGGCCGGCGGAACTGGGGATCCTGCTGGGGTTGCTCGGAGTTGGGGCGGTGGTGGGGTCGTTGAGCGTGGTGGCGTTTTCGGGATTCAAGTACAAGGGCGCGGCGGTGATGCTGGCGGCGCTGCTGGACGGCGTGATGGTGATGGTGCTGGGGTTCTCGCAGTCGCTGGTGGGAGCCGGGGTGGCGCTGGCGTTCATGGGGATATTCCAGGCGGTCTACCTGGCGATGATCCAGACGATTCTGCAACTGATGGTGCCGAATCGGTTGCGCGGGAGGGTGTTGTCGATCTGGATGCTGGGCTGGGGGCTGACGCCGGTGGGGTTGCTGCCGATGTCGGCGCTGGCCGAGGCGGCCTCGACGCCGTTCGCGATGGTGCTTTCGGGAGGGATCGGGGTGGCGGTGGCGGTGGCGGTGATGGTGCTCGCGCGGCAGTTGTGGACGCTGGACCCGGAGGCGGAGATGGAGGGGATGGAGGAGTCGGAAGGTGGAGCAGGGTTGGGCGAGGAGGCGGGAGATCTGGCTGCGGCGGCGGGGGCACTTGAGTTGCCGGAGTTGCCGGACGCCTAGCGGGTCTCCATCAGGTAGAGAACCCGGTCGGAACCGGCGATCGGCTCGCGGCGGCAGATGGTGAAGCGCCCGTCCAGGGCGGACTCGAAGGCTGCGACGGTGTAGTCGGGGAAGTCGTGGTTGCGCATGGCCAGCAGACGGGCGGCCATCGGGTCGGCGGCGGGGACGAATTCGACGATCAGGTGGCGGGTGAGCCCGGCGAAGAAGTCGGCGAGGCGGCCGAAGGGGACGTTGTGAGAAATGGCCAGGTGGTGGGTGAGGGCCAGGGCGATGACGGTGTGGGCCGGGCCGCGCTCCAGTAGCGAACGGCGCTCGCGGTTGGCCCAGCCGGTGGGCGGGGTGGGGTTGGTGAGATCGGCGACCAGCGGGAAGAGCCCGGTTTCGCCGTCGCGGGTCATCTGCCGGTAGCTGATCTCGACGGCGCCGGGATCGAAGTCCAGGGAAACGACCGGAGTCGAGTGATCCAAGGCCAGGCGGCTGAACTCGCCGGTGTTGGCGCCCAGATCCCAGACAGGGCCGGGTCCGGCGGTATCGAGCATGGCGGCAACGAGTTCCTGCTTCTGCTGAAAGGCAGCGTCGCTATAGCTGTCGCCCCGGTAGTAGTCGGCCCAATCGGAGTCGCCGGGCCGCCAGCGGAGCTTGCGGACGGTGGAGTCGGAATGGATATGCTGACCGCGCAGTCTATATGCGGCCCGAGAAAGGCCCGGCGGGAGTGAGAACCGAGCGGTTGGCCCGACTGCCGCGCGGCTGCTGGTGGTGATCCTGGCGACCGGGCCGCACGGCGGAAGGCTGTCTCCTCCTGAAGTCTGGCGCGAATCTACTGGCGGAAGCCGATCAGATGTCGACTACCGGATCCCAACCCGGGTGCAGGCAGCCACCGGCCGTCCATTCTGAATGAGCGGTGCACGGCTATTGAGGTAAACGGACCAGATCCCAACCTGACTACAGGTCGGGTCACGAGTTGCGAGATTGTTCTTCTGAATGAATGGCCTGAGCGGCGAACCGGCGGCTGCGGCTAGGCGGGGTCGGCGAAGTCGCGGATGAAAGCCGCGATCGAGGCGCGGAAGCCGTCTTCGAACGTGGCGCTCTCAGGGCGGTGGACGGATTCGAAACTAACAACCCCGTCGTAGCCGTCGCCGCGCAGCGCGGCGGCGATGCCGGCCAGGTGCGGACCCAGGTGACCCTGGCCGTATTGCGTCTGCTCGATCGTGGCGCGCGGCGGCCAGACGCGGGTGTCCTTGATGTGCACGTGGGCCAGGCTGTCGGCGAGCGCCGCGTAGCCGTCGGGAAGGGCGGCCTCACCGGAATACAGGCAGTTGGCCGGGTCCCAGAGCACTTGCAGATGCGGCGAGTCGATCTCGGCTACCAGCCGCGCGGCCAGGTGGGCGGAATTCACCATGCCGCCGTTGCCGGTCTCGATGACCAGGGTGACGCCGGCGGCGGCGGCGACTTCGACCGCCGGTCGGGTCAGGTCGACAAAGGCGTCCCAGGCGCCGGTGGCGATGTTCCAGGCCTCGGCCCCACCGGAGCCGAAGAGGATCATTTCCTTGCGGAATCCCATTATGCGCACGAGGGGGCAGTCGACGGCGTGGGCGGCGGCGATGGTGCGCTTGAAGGCGTCGAACTGGCTGATGAACGCGGGGTCGGTGGGGCCGGTCTCGGTGACGCCGAGCCCGACGAAGTTGTGCCGCGAGATGCAGGGGACGCGGAGTTCGCGGACGGTCAGCTCGGATCTGACGGACTGCATCCCGGCGGCGTCCAGGTCGCCGATTTCCTTGTCGCCGATGTATTGCAGCTCGGCGTGCCGGAGGCCGAATTCGACGATGACGTCGAGGGCGTGGGTGAAGTCGCGGCTAATACCGTCGGTGATGACGCCGAGCTTCACGCTTCGACCGGGCCGTTGCGGTGTAGCTGGACGCCGGTGATGGCTTCGACGAGGCGGATGATGATCCAGTTGTCGCCTTCGGGATGCCGGGTCTTGGCGGCCTGGAAGAGTTGCATGGCGGTGGCGGCGGTGTGTAGCGGGACGCCGAGATCGCGGGCCATGTCCAGGCTGATGGTGAGGTCCTTGTACATGGTGCTGATGTGGCTGCCGGTGCCGACGAATTGGCGGTCGATGATGTTCTCGAGGGCGGTGTTGGCGACGCCGCTGCCGGCGCCGGAGGTGCTGACGACGTCGTAGAGGATCTGGCCGCTGATGCCGGCGCGGGCGGCAAGCCCGGCGGCCTCACTGGTGGCGGCGAAGACGGAGCCGATGATGGTTTGGAGGCAGGCCTTGACGGTCTGCCCCATGCCGGCTTCGTCGCCGACGTGATGAATGTCGGCGGAGACGGCTTCCATGACTTCACGATGGGCGGCCAGGAGCGGCGCCGGGGCGGCGGCCATCATGGTCAGCGTGCCGGCCTGCGCACCGGGGAAGCCGCCGCTGACCGGGGTATCGATGAAGTCGATGCCAGTCGGTTCGAGTTCGGCGGCGATGGCAACGACGTCGGCCGGCGAGATGGTGGCGGTGAGCAGGATGACGGAGCCGGGAGCCATGGCGGCGGCAAGCCCGTCGTCGCCGAGGATGACGGCGCGGGCCTGGGCGCCGGTCATGACCATGACGAAGACGGCCGCGGCGTTCTCGCCTACTCCGGCCACGCCGGCGGCCGGCTGCCCACCCATCGCGGCGAAGGCGTCCAAGCGCTCTTGATTGAGGTCGAATGCGGTGGTCTGGAAGCCAGTCCTGATGAGGTTCAGGGCGAGCCCGCTGCCCATGTCGCCGAGTCCGACTACTCCGGCTTTCATCGTTCTTCCCCCCAGGTTATTCGCTGGTCGATGAGTTTTACGCGGGGAGTGTGGCGCAGGTTTGGATCGAGCGCAAGGGACCCGGCGGGATTTCCTCGGCCACGGTCCTGCCCCGACGGTGGACCCGGCGGATTGGTTGGCGCGGACGGCACGGCGGCAGGCAGATCGATAGCACGGGAACGGGCCGCCGGGGCGTCACGCCCGCGGGAACCGGAGACTACGGGGTCGGGGTGTCCTCCGGCTCGGGGACCGGTGTCGCGGTGGGCTCGGGTGTCGCGGTCGGCTCCGGCGTCGCGGTCGGCTCCGGAGTTGCGGTCGGCTCAGGAGTGGGCGGCGGCGGTATCGGGGTCGGGGTGGCAGTCGGCACCGGCGGCGCCGTTGGGACCGGTATCGGGGTCGGGGTGGCAGTCGGCACCGGCGGCGCCGTTGGGACCGGCGTCGGGGTCGGCGGAACTGGAGTCGGGGTGGCCGTCGGTTCGGGAACCGGTGTGGCGGTCGGCTCGGGCGCCGGCGTCGCGGTGGGCACCGGGGTCGGGGTCATGGCCGGCGTCGGGGTCGGGTCTGGTCCGCTGCCGCCATGTCGCCCTCCGCTCGGCCGGGATGGCAGGCGGATTGCCCGCGGGCGGCACCCCCTACACCGTCTCCGCCCGGATCGAGACTAGCACGGGGTCGGTGGTTGCCCGCGCCGGCCCGGGCGGACAGGCCGCGGCGGTTGGGCTAACCTGCCCGTGGGAGCGAAAACGCAGGCTGGCCGGATGGCAGACGGAGGAGCGGAATGAACCGTGAGCCGGAGGTGCTGGTGATCGGCGCCGGGGTGATCGGGGTGGCCGCCGCCCATGCGCTGGCGGAACGCGGCCGGCGGGTGAGCGTCATCGACACCGGCGAGGTGGGGCGCGGTGGCTCCTATGGCAACGCCGGGCTGACCGTGCCGAGTCACGCGGTGCCGCTGGCGAATCCCGGGGCGCTGCGCAACGGGCTGAAATGGCTGCTGGACCCGGAAAGCCCGTTCTATGTGCGGCCGCGCTTCGACCCGGCGTTGTGGTCCTGGCTGTGGCGGTTTCGGGCGGCCAGCAACGAGCCGCAGGTGGCCCGCGGACTGCCGGTGCTGCGCGATCTGCTGCTGGCCGGACGGGAGCTTTTTGACACGCTGACCGCCCTGCCGGAGATGCAGTGCGGCTACGCCCAGGACGGGACGCTATGGGTGTATCGCACCCGCGCCGGACTGGCCGAGGCCGAGGAAGAGGCGGAACTGCTGGAGGAGGCGGGCCTGCGCGTGGAACGGCTGGATGAGGCCGGCGTGCGCACGATGGCGGAGTCCGTGCGACCGGGGGTGGCCGGGGGAATCTGGTTCTCCCAGGACGGGCACATGGACCCGTTTCTGTTCGTGGAGCGACTGCGCGAACGGGCGGAATCGCTGGGGGTGGAGTTCGCCGAGAAGACCGGGTGCCTGGGGTTCGACGTGGCGGGGGGAAGGATCGGGCGGGTGCTGACGACGAAGGGCGACTTCGACCCCCAGATGGTGGTGCTGGCGGCCGGATCGTGGTCGCCGTCGGTGGCGCGAGAACTGGGCCTGCGGCTGCCGGTGCAGCCCGGCAAGGGCTACAGCCTGACCTTCGCTCGCCCGGCGAGTTGCCCGCCGCTGCCGGTGGTGTGTGGTGAGGCGCGGGTGGTGGCGACGCCGCTGGGCGGGCACCTGCGGCTGGCCGGCACGCTGGAGATGGTGGGGATGGATGAATCGATCAACCGGCAGCGAGTGGGCGCGATTCACCGGGCGGCGAATCGCTACCTGGCCGGGCTGGAGGATATGGAACTGGTCGAAACCTGGCGGGGACTGCGGCCCTGCACCCCGGACGGGCTGCCGCTGCTGGGACGCAGCGCCAAATGGGAGAACCTGATCGTGGCGACCGGCCACGCGATGCTGGGCCTTTCGCTGGCGCCGGTGACTGGCGAGATCGTGGCCCGATTGGCCGATGACGAGGAGACCGGGTTTGACCTGGCGGGGCTGCGCCCGGAGCGGTTCGGCTAGGAGGGACTCGCGTAGTATCCGGGAGCGCAGAAACCCGGGAAAGGGACGCGAGATGCCACGGCTGAAGGTTGTTGGAGCGGGGTCTCCGACCCGGACCGGGAAACGCTGGGGGACCTGCTTCTTGCTGAAGATCGGCGGGGAGTGACTGATGATCGATTGCGGCCCGGGAAGCAGCTACAAGATGTACCAGATGGGGGTGAGCCCGACTGAGATCAATCACCTCTTTTTCACCCATCTGCACTCGGACCACATCTCGGACCTGCCCTGCCTTCTGATGACGCACTTCGATCAGTCGGTCGGGACCGAGCCGGACCTGCAGATGTACGGCCCGCCGCCCTTTCAGGACGTGGCCGAGCGGGTGTGGAGCGAGGAGCGCGGGGTGTTCTGGTACGACGTGGTGGCCCGGGTGAATCACCCGATGAGCGTGCACGCCTTTCACAGCCGCGGCGGGGTCGGCGAGCGGCCCGCGCCGGTGGTCGGCATTCACGAGTACAGCGAAGGCAAGGTTGCGAGCGGGAAGCATTGGGAGTGCTTTGCCCGGGAGGTCCAGCATGCCCAGCCGTACCTGAATTGCTTCGGCTTCCGCTTCGAGACCGACGAGGGTGTGATCGCGTTCAGCGGCGACACGGCGCCGGTGGATTCGGTGGTGGAACTGGCCCGGGACGCCGACCTGCTGGTGCAGAACGTGATGGAACTGGAGTCGGTGATCCGCACCGTCCCGGAGGGCGAGACCATGACCGGCAACACCGGGGCCGGCAAGATCGCCGCCGCGGCCGGCGCGAAACGGCTGCTGGCGAATCACCAGGCGCCGGGTCAGTTTGAGGAACTGGACAACGAAGCCCGGGCGATCGCCGAGGTAAAGGCGGAGTTCGCCGGGGAGCTGTTCTGGGCGCAGGACTTCACCGAAATCGAGTGGGTCACTCCGTGACTTTCTGTTCGGGTTGAGTGGCCGGCGCCCCTACGGAAGGCGGCGGCAACGAAGGTAAGTGGCGGCACGGAGCGAGGACGAGAGCGAGGGCTACCATCACCTTCCAAACGTAAAAGGTGACCGGAGGCCAGCGGCTGTTCCGGCGTAATCGAACGAAGAGTCTCCGTCATGGAGCTACAGGTGGTTATGTTCCAGGTTTAGTGGAGAGAACTATGCGGTGGATATCTCGGGGGTGCGGGAGATCCTGCGCCTGCCGGAGATTACGGAGGTGCCGCATTCGCCGGCATTCGTGGAGGGCGTGATCAACCCCCGGGGCACGGTGATCCCGGTAATTTCCCTGCACAAGCGGTTTGGGCTGGATGAGCGCGAGTCGACCAACGAAACCCGGGTGATGGTGCTGAGCGTGGGCGGCTCGCTGGTGGGTGGGATCGTAGACAGCGTGAGCGAGGTGATGATGTTCACCGACGACCAGATCGAACCGATGGAACGGCTGTCGGTGTCGATCTCGGCCGAGTACATCACCGGCGTGGCGAAGATGGGAGACCGCCTGGTGATCCTGCTGGACTACGAGAAGGTGCTGGGCGCCAACGAGCGCGAGGCGGTTGAGTCGATGCTGGAGACCGTCCCCCAGTAGGCCGACCCACGCCCGCAGGGGCGCGTCGGGGAGGGGGCTGAAGGTAGGGCGGGCTGAGCGCGTGACATTGGGCCGGGAGCGCGTCGGGCTATGATCGCTCGCGGCCGCCAAACGAGCGGCGGGCCCTGTAGCGCGAGGGGATGACCATGCCGGACGCCAGCACGCAACGACCGAACATCGTCCTGATCATGGCCGATGACATGGGCTTCTCGGACATCGGCTGCTACGGCTCGGAAATCGCCACCCCCAATCTGGACCGGCTGGCCGGCGACGGGGTGCGCTTTTCGCAGTTCTACAACTACGCGCGCTGCTGCCCCACCCGGGCGTCGCTGCAAACCGGGCTATACCCGCACCGGGCGGGGATCGGGCACATGGTGGGCGATTACGAGTTGCCGGGCTACCGGGGCTTCCTGAACCGGAACTGCGTGACGATCGCGGAGGCGCTGGGCCGGGGCGGCTACAAGAACCTGATGGTCGGCAAGTGGCACGTGGGGGGGAGCTATCGATACAGCGAGATGGACGACGTGCGACCGGGCGAGGAGAAGTTCCCGCGCCCCCTCGACCGTGGCTACGACCGCTTTTACGGCACCCTGGCCGGCGGCGGGAGCTTCTTCGACACCCACGCCCTCTACCGCGACAACGAGCCGATCGCGCCGGAGGGGAACTTTTACTACACGGATGCGATTTCGGAGGCGGCGGTGGAGTTCCTGGGCGAGTACGGCAACGGCTCGGAACCGTTTTTCATGCACGTCTGCTACACCGCGCCGCACTGGCCGTTGCACGCCCGCCCGGAAGACATCGCGAAGTATCGCGGGACCTACGGGAAGGGCTGGGACCGGCTGCGGACGAATCGCCACGAGGAGCTGGTCGGGTCGGGAATCCTGGACGGCAGGTGGCCGATATCGCCGCGCGACGCCGAGGCGCCGGCCTGGGAGGACGTGGCCGATCCGGAGTGGGAGGAGGCGCGGATGGCGGTGTACGCGGCGCAGGTGGACCGCATGGACCAGGGGATCGGGCAAATCCTGGCGGAACTGGACCGAATGGCGATCGCCGGGAACACGCTGGTGATATTCCTGTCGGACAACGGCGGCTGCGCCGAACTGCTGGCCGAGGACGGCACGAGCAGCACCGGGCCATGGGAAACCCGCGACGGGCAACCGATTGTGGCCGGCAACCGGCCCGGGCTGGAACCGGGCCCGGCGACGACTTTCATGAGCTATGACCTGCCCTGGGCAAACGCCAGCGATACGCCTTTCCGCTACTACAAGCACTATGTCCACGAGGGCGGGATCTCGACGCCGCTGGTGGCGCGCTGGCCGGACCGGATCGCGGCCGGACGGATCGAGCACGCGCCGGCGGGGGTGATGGACCTGCTGCCGACGTTCCTGGACATGGCCGGGGTGGAGTACCCGACGGAGTACGACGGGAACGAGATCCAGGCGGTGGACGGGGAGAGCTTCTTACCGGCGCTGGACGGGCGCGAGTGGCATCGCGAGCGGCCGATCTTCTGGGAGCACGAGGGCAACGCGGCGGTGCGGCAGGGCGACTGGAAGCTGGTGCGCAAGTGGCCGGGCGACTGGGAGTTGTACAACCTGGGCGAGGATCGGACGGAGCTGAACGACCTGGCGGAGCAGACGCTGGACCGGGTGGCGGCGATGGCCGCGCTGTACGCCGAGTGGGCGGCACGCTCGCGAGTGGAGCCGTGGGATGAAGTGATCGCACGACCCCAGGCGACGCCGTTTCAGCTCTGGCTCAAGGATAAGTAGAGGCGGAACGTCGGAGCCGGTGGCTAAACGGGGGCGAGCAGCGCGTCGATGGCGGCGGCGGCGTTCTGGCAGGCCTCGGCCGCGCCGAGATCGCCGGCGATGACCGGGATTTCGATTTCGCGGTTGATGATCTGGATCACTTCCAGCGGCTCGGGGAAGTCGGGGATGCGGGCGATTTCGAGCGTGTTGCGGATGGCCTCCGCCTCCGGCAGGGAAAGCCCGTCGGAGGCGGTAGCGTACATCTCCAGGCCGGCGCGCCGGCCGAGTTCGAGCAGGGCGGTCCCGACGCCGCCGGCGGCCCCGTGGATGAGGACGCGCTCGCCGGACACGACGCGGGCCGAACGGTGCAGGGCGATGTGGGCCGTCAGGTAGTTGACCACCAAGCAGACGGCGGCGACCGGGTCGATCCCATCGGGGACCAGCACCGCGGCGGCGGCGGGCAGGCAGACGAATTCGACATAGCCGCCGTTGTCGCGCAGGGGACCGCCGGTGACGGTCTGCCCTTCGGCGAAGGTGGTGACGCCGTCGCCGAGTTTGTCGACCACCCCGACGATGTCCGCGCCGGGGACGAACGGCGTGCGCGGGAAGCCGGGGAACCAGCGGGAGCGGAGCATGGCGTCGTAGGCGGATACTCCGGCGGCCAGGGTGCGGACGCGGATCTCGCCGGGACCAGGCTCGGGGAGCTCGGCCGCGACGACCTAGAGGACTTCGGGGCCCCCGCGGCGGCTGACGACGATGCGGTGGTTCTTCATGCGAGCTCGTTAGGTAGTGACGCGGAGCGGCCGGCCGGGCCCGGGTATTGTCGCAGAGGGGGGGGCGGAAGGCCGATGCGCGGCGGAAGGTTTGCTTGACACTGTGTCGAAAGCGACGATATACAGGTCTACAACAACTGAATATCAAAAGGCTGTGAAGGAGTAGAGTAGCTCCCGTCAATGTCGACCGAAGCGAGCCGGGGACAGTGTGAGCCCGGTGGACGGCAGGGATGTGAAGTGCGCTCTGGAGCCGCCGGCCGAACGCCATTCGTGCCTGTAGGCCGTGCCGGGGGGTTCCCGTGACAGGGCCGGGGCGTGTTGGCGCTTTGGATTGCCGACGCCGTGCGATATGTGGTCGCGCCGGTGGTTAACCCGTCCTTTGGGACGGGTTCTGTATGTAATAGAGAAATGGGTTTGCAGCGATGGCCGTGAGGTCGGAACCGAAGTGCGAGGACGAGGCGGCCGTGAACGGCGGCAACGGGAGCGCGCGGCCGCCGGACGCGCCGGAAGCGACAAAGGCGCCTGAGGCGCCGCCGCGCCGGCGGACGCCCTGGGGGACCGCCTGGCCGGATGACATCCAGGTGGTCTTCGACAAGGACCCGGCGGCGCACACCGTGTTCGAGGTGCTGCTGTACCAGGGGCTGCACGCCGTTCTCCTGCACCGCCTGGCGCACTGGCTCTACATGCGCGAGGTCCCGTTTCTGCCTAGGCTGATTTCGCAGTTTGGCCGGGTGATCACGGGCGGCATCGAGATCCACCCGGGAGCGACGATCGGGCGGCGGTTCTTTATCGATCACGGCTCGGGAATCGTGATCGGGGAAACGGCTGAAGTCGGCGATGACGTGATGCTCTATCACCAGGTGACCCTCGGAGCGACGGGCTGGTGGAAAGATATCAATAACCCGGGCAAACGCCGGCACCCGCGGCTGGAGAATTGCGTGACGATCGGAACCGGCGCGACAATACTGGGTCCGGTGACGATCGGGGCGGATTCGAAGATCGGGGCGCAGGCGCTGGTGATCGAGGATGTGCCACCGCAGTCGGTGGTGGTGGGCCGGCCGGCGCGGTACGTGGTGCGGAAAGGGGTGCGGGTGTACGACATGCCGCTGGAGTCGATGGAGAACCCGGGGGACTACCAGATCTAAGCACGGCCTCGGGCCGATGTTGTCTGGGTCGTTGGGTGGCGGGGGTCGTTGCTGCCGCGGGCCGTTAATCACGCCCTGCGACGCAGGCGCCCTTCACGGCGCGGTACGCCAGCAGCAGTAGCCCCCGGCGGAGCCGCGGAAAGGCGGCCGTGGGCCGTTAGGCGGGCTGGTCCTGACTCGTGGCGCCGCCGGCGGGCGGCGGCGGGACTGAATCGGCGGCGATGACCCGGTTGCGGCCGGCCGATTTGGCGGCGCAGAGGGCCTCGTCGGCGGCCTAGAGCAGCGATTCGATGGCGGCGGCATGATCGGGCATCGCGACGACGCCGACCGAAACGTTGATCTCGCCGAGGTCGCGGCCGTCAAACTCAAGCTGGTCACGCTCGACGTCGCGGCGGATGCCCTCGGCGACGTGGCGGGCGCCCTCGAGGTCGGTACCGGGGAGGACCACGGTGAACTCTTCGCCGCCGTCGCGGGCGGCAAGGTCGCTGCGGCGGATGCACTTGCGGAAGATGCGGGCGACGGCGCGGAGGACGTGGTCGCCGGCGGCGTGGCCGAACTTGTTGTTGAAGTCGCGGAAGTGGTCGATGTCGATCATCAGCACCGACATGCGGCCGTTGGTGCGCTGGATCAGGGCGGCCTGGTTGTTGAGGTACTCGATGAGGAAGCGGTAGTTGTGCAGCCCGGTCATGGAGTCGCGGAGGGCCTGGTCTCGAGTCATGGCCAGCAGGTTGCCGTTGGCGATGGCGAGGCCGAGTTGGATGCCGAGGGCTTCGACGATCTCCTTTTCCTCGGCTTCGAAGTCGGCGCCGGTGGAACGGGTGACGTGGATCGCGCCGAGCGGGCCGTCGCTGCTGTTGATCGGAGCGCAGATGAAGGCCTCGGCGGCTTCGCGGGTGCCGCGATGGGGGCAGTCGAAAAGGCCGCCGTCGCCGACGCCTTCGTAGGCGCCGCCGCGACTGATGGCGCGGCAAGCGGCGGCGGTGTCGCATTCGACCTGTCCGAGGAGCGGGGTGAGCCGGTCCCGGCGGGTGCTGGCGCCGAAGATGTCGGCGACCTTGAGCGCGCCGGAGCCGGGTTCGAGGGCGGTTATGTAGCCGGAGCCGCGGGGAAACATGGCCGCGGCGGCGACGGTGGCGGCCTTGCGGAGATGGTCTTCTTCGTAGGACGAGACGGCGAAGTTGCCGAAGTCGGCCAAGTGCATGAGCAGGCGGGCGCGAGCGCGCTCGCGGGTAATGAGGTTGGCGTTCTCAGCGGCGCGGCCGACGACGTCGCCAATGGAGTCGAGGACGGAGAAGACGTGGCGGGTGGGGCGCCACTCATGGAGGCGGCGGGGAGCGCGCCGTCGAGCTGCCGGCGCGGAAGGGGGCGATCCAGGCCCAGCGCATGCCAGTCTGGCGGAGGGCGGTGGACTGGAAACGATCTTCACGAAGATCGACGTAGGCGGGATGACGGCTCTCGATGATGGTGGTGAGCACGTCATAGCCCATCAGGTCGCCGGGACGGTCTTCGAAGATGTCGCGGCCAAATCCCCAGGCGGACTGGAAGTCGAATTCGGTTTCGGAGTTGTCGCGGATGACGGCGAGGCCGGCCTGCGCGCCGAGCAGCTGGACGAGGGCGACGACGCCCTTTTCGAGGACCATGTCGAGCCCCCAGGCACTGTCGAGAGGTCGTCGACGTCGGTGGCGTGGCGGTGGCGGCGGTTGCGCTGGATGGTGACGGTGAGCAACTCGAGCGCCAGCAGGACCGCGCCGCCAAACAGGATTGCGGAGCCGACGACGCGGCCCCAACCGGCCGGGTCGATGGCGACGAGCGCCGTGCCGAGGACCGCGAGCGCGGCCGTGCCGACGAGCATGAGCAGGTAGCGGCGTGGATCGCGCATGCGGCGTTTCCCTCGCGCCGGGGCGTAACCCCGGTCATACCTCCCCATGTACCGGGTCTGAATATAGTGCACGGCCGAGGGGCCGGCGGGAAGAGACCGTATAATCCGGCGGCTCCAAAGACTGGCAAGGATGTTGATCGATATGCTGATGTCGCGGCTGTTTGGGCGGACCCTGCGCGAGGATCCGACGGGGGCGACGACGGCCAGCCACGGGTTGATGCTGCGAGCAGGGATGATTCATCAACTCGGGGCCGGGATCTATAGCCACCTGCCGCTGGCCTTCCGCGCGATGGACCGGATCGAATCCATCGTCGCCGAGGAGATGGACCGGGTGGACGGGCAGCAGGTGGCCCTGCCGGTGGTGCACCCGGCGGATGTGTGGAAGCAAAGCGGGCGCTGGCATTCGGTGGGCCCGGAGATGGCGCGCTTTACCGACCGCGAGGGCCACGACATGGTCCTGGCGATGACCCACGAAGAAGTGGTGGCCGATATCGCCCGCCAGCACGTGCATTCGTACCGCGACCTGCCGTTCATGATCTATCAGATTCACACCAAGTTTCGCGATGAGCCCCGTTCGCGGGCCGGGTTGATTCGGGTGCGCGAGTTTGTGATGAAGGACGCCTATAGCTGTCATACGAGCGAGGCCGACCTGGCGGAGTTCTACGAGCGGATGAAGGAGGCCTATGTCCGTATCTACCGCCGCTGCGGCCTGGAGGCGCTGGTGGTGCGGTCGAGTACCGGGATGATGGGCGGGAGCGGGGCGCACGAGTTCATGCTGGTGACGCCGGCCGGCGAGGACACGATTCTGGTCTGCGCGAGTTGCGGCGAGGCGGCAAATCGGGAGGTGGCAACGTGCCGGGCGCCGGACGCGGACGGGGCAAAGATGGCGGATCTGGAGGAGGTGGCGACACCCAACCAAACGACGATCGAGGGGGTGGCCGGGTTCCTCGGAGTCGAATCCCGGGAGACGTTGAAGGCCGTGTTCTACACCGTGGACGACAAGGTGGTGTTCGTGGCGATTCGCGGCGACCTGGAGGTGAATGAGGCGAAGCTGCAGGGGGTGCTGGGAACGGCGGAACTGATGGCGTCGACAGAGGCGGAGTTGCGCGGCGCCGGGCTGGTGCCGGGGTACGCGTCGCCGATGGGTGTGGAGGGACTGCAGGTGGTGGCGGATCGATCGGTGGCGGCGGCGAGGAACCTGGTGGGCGGAGCGAACCGGGAGGGGTTTCACCTGCGGAACGTGAACCTGGGCCGGGATTTCCAGGCGGAGGTGGCCGATATCGGGTTGGTGCGGACCGGCGACGCCTGCCCGGATTGCGGCGAGCCGCTGCACGAGGCGCGCGGGATCGAGATGGGCAATATCTTCCAGCTAGGGACCGGCTACGCGGAGAAGCTGGGAGCGACCTACCTGGACCAGGATGGCCAGCAGCAGGCGCTGATCATGGCGAGCTACGGGATCGGGATCGGCCGGCTGTTCGCCTGCGTGGTGGAACGGCACCACGATGAACACGGCATCGTCTTCCCGATGAGCGTAAGCCCGTATGACGTGCAGATCGTGCAGCTGGGCGATAAGGAAGAGATCGAAACGGCGGCGGCGGACCTGCAGGCGGGGCTGGTGGCGCAAGGACTGGCGGTGCTGCGCGATGACCGGAAGGAATCGGCGGGGGTGAAGTTCAATGACGCGGACCTCCTCGGTACAACGATGCGGGCGACAGTGAGCAACCGCGGACTGAAAAACGGTGAGATCGAGATCAAGCTGCGCGGGGACCGCGAGGCGACGACGGTGCCGGTCGCGGCGGCGGCGGAACGGATCGCGGCTCTGCGGACGGAGCTGCTGGCGGCGATCGACCCGGAACGGCCTTTGTGGGACGCGGCCGGTGAGGTCGCCGCGGGAGCTGCCGACGGGGAGGCAGAGGGCTAGGCGGATGCTGCAGATGGTATGTACGGGCTGCGACCACACGGAGCCGGTGGATGTGCGGGTGTATGACTGCCCCTGGTGCGGCGCGCCGTTTCGGTTTGTGGACGGGATGCCGAACGCGGATACGAGCTTCCCGAACTCGATTGACCCGCATGAACAGGGCGTGTGGCGGTACCGACGGCTGCTGCCGGTGGAGGAGCAAACGGATCCGGTGACGCTGGGGGAGGGGGGGACGCCGGTGGTGCGACTGGACCGCTGGGGAGCGGAGCACGGGTTGCCGGAGCTGCGGGCGAAGTTGGAACACCTGGGGCCGACCGGTTCATTCAAGGACCGCGGCACGACGCTGTTGTTGACGGCGCTGCGGGCGGCGGGGGTGGAACGGGTGATCGAGGACTCGTCGGGGAACGCCGGGGCGGCGGTAGCAGCCTACGCGGCGCGGGCGGGGATCGCGACGCGGGTGTTTGTGCCGGCGTCGGCGCCGGCCAGCAAGCTGGCCCAGATCGCAGCCTACGGGGCGGAAATCGTGCCAGTGGAGGGGACGCGGGAAGAGGTGACGGAGGCGGCGCTGGCGGCGCTGGACGCGGATACGGTCTACGCATCCCACAACCTGTCTCCATACTTTCCGGAGAGTTTAAAGACTTTTGCCTATGAGCTGTATGAGTTTTCGGCGGACGACCTGCCGGATCACATCGTGTTCCCGGTGGGCAACGGCAGCCTGCTGCTCGGAGCGGCGCGCGGGTTCGCGGACCTGGCGGAATTGTCGGCGCCGGCGCGGTCGCCGCGTCTGCACGCGGCCCAGGCGGAGAACTGCGCGCCGATCGTCTACGCGCACAATCACAGAGTGATGGAGGATGCGCCGGAGTGGAGCGCGACGCTGGCGGGCGGGGTGGCGGTGGCGCAACCGCCGCGGATGGCAGAAATATTGGAGGCGTTGCACGACAGCGGCGGGACGGCGACGACGGTGAGTGAGGCAGAGATTCGCGAGGCGGCCATGAGCCTGGCGCGAATGGAAGGTCTGTATGTGGAGCCGACGACGGCGGTGGCCTTTGCAGCCGCGGCCCGACTGCGGCGGGAGGGGGCGATCGGGGAGGGGCAAAAGGTGCTGGTGCCGGTGACCGGGAGCGGTTTGAAGGATCCGCTGATCAACGGTTAGGGAGTCCGGATTGGGCCGTGGCGAGGCCCCGCGGGTGGGCTAGACTTCCGGCGAGATCGTTGCGGCCGGGGATACGGGGGCGCATGGCGGAACTGGAGGTGGGCGACAACCTGCTGGAGAGGGAGGCGGGGCTGCGCGATGCGCCGGTGGCGACGGATCGGGAGCCGCTGGTGGACCCGATCGTGGTAACGGCGACGGCGCGGAATTGCCCGTCGGGGAGTCAACTGGACCTGGAGTTGCCGGCTGGAATGTACCTGGCGGAGGGGCAACGGCCGGACCGCGCGGCGCTGGACGGAACGCCGGCCTCGTGGGAGGTACGGCTCGACCCGCGGGCAGCGCCAGAAAGATTGAATTACCGGGTGCGGCTGCTGGGGCCGACCGGCCCGCTGGCGTCGACGCGGCGGATGGTGGTGACGACGGTGCACGGGGCGACCGGGTTTGATCCGGCCCGGGACGGCTTCAGTTTTTCGAATTCGACGGAGGTGTTCGGGACGATACGCCCGCCAAGGCCGGTTTTTACCCGGTCGTTCGCAGGAGGCTGGCGGGGGCCGCTGGCGGAACGGCTGTTTCACCGGACCTACGCGTCGATCTTCGGGGCGGGCCTGTGCACCGGGATGGCGATGGCGGCGCTGCAACTGTTTGCGCAAGATGAGCCGCCGGCAGCGGAACGCGGGGCGTTGGATACGGAGACGCGAGTGTTGATCCAGACGCTGCACGGGCGCCAATTGGGCGATGCGGCGCTAACCAGGGCGGGGCTGGATCTGCTGCGCAACAGCCCGCGGCGGGTCTTCGATGCCCTGCGGCGGGCGACGCTGGACCCGGGACGGCAACCGCTGGCGCTGCATGTCGGGGTGCCGGTGCTGTGGCGGCGGGACTTCCTGTCGGCGGTGGTGGGCCAGGGCCACACCGTAGTACCACACACTTACCGAATAACGCCGGATGGCATCGCCGAGGTCGCAGTCTACGATCCGGCGTTCCCGGTGGGCGAGGGAAGGCCGGCGCCGCCGCCGCTGCGGATCGACCTAGCGAGCGATTCGTACTCCTATCGTCACTGGTCGAGCGGCGATCCGGACAACCGCACGACGATTACGCGAGCGATGCTGGGGGCGTATGCGGGCAGGCGGGCCCGGGTGCTGGCGGGGATAGGTTCGTTGGTGATGTGATGGGGGGTGCTTCCGAATGGCATTGCCGCGATATTGGCTTTTCTGTTTCCATTGTCTACTCCTATAGTCGTTCTGCCGCAACCCTGTGGCGGGGATGCTGTCAAGGACGATTGGTGAGGGATTCCCGGTCTCTGACGCTACTTCCGACGGCCGCGCTTTGACCGGTGACCCCGGCGGTGACCGGGCAGGGTACTCGCGGGCCATTTTGGATCACCTGGCGTATGTGGAGCGGATGGGAGCGCTGGTCTTGGCGGCGGGGACGTCGACCCGGATGGGGAGCCCGAAGGCGCTGCTGGACTGGGGCGGTCGTTCGCTGCTGGCGCACCAGTTGCGGCTGCTGGGGGAACTGCCGTTTGCCGATTTGTTGGTGATGCTGGGCCACGATGAGGCGGAGATCAGCGCAGCCATGCCGGTACTGCCTGACGCTCATGTTGCCTACAACGCGCATTACCCATCTGGAAGGAGCTCTTCGATCCGTTTTGGGGCCCAAATCCTTGGCGATATGGCCTCGATATTGATCGTGAACGTGGACCAACCGCTGTCGCGGGGTCTGCTGGGGGATCTGCTGGGCGGGGCGGTGAAGAACCAGGAGGCGCCGATCCTGGTGCCGGTGTTTGAGGGCCGGCGGGGGCACCCGGTGCTGATTCGGCGGTCACTTTTTGGCGAATTATCGCGGATTGAGGAGGAATCGGAGGGGTTGAAGGGGATCATGCATCGAGCCCCCGATCGCCATATTCCTATTGTAACGCCTGATATCTATAGTTTGCTCTCCCTCAATACGCGCTCTCAATATACTGATGCTATACAGGCACACCTTGGCGGCCAATCAGACGATCCGAACTCCTAGCCTTTGCGGACGAGGCCCGGAGGCGGTCGTCGGGCGGTCCCGAAATGGCGGCGACGGGACAACTGGACTGGCCGGGAAGGGCATCAAGCGGCTCTTCGGCGGGCCGGTCGGCGGGATCATCCGGCGAAACGGGCATCTGACCCGGACCGGAAAAGGTCTGTATGACTTTATGCCCGAAACCGGCCCGGAAGGCCCGACGACGAATTCGAGCGATTGGTCGTCATTTCGCGCACCGCCGGCGGGGGAAATAGTCGATGTGACTCTTTCGAGGACAGCGAGCGGCGCGGAAAGCGAGGATTCCCTGATAGCGGTCGGCCGCGTCGCACGGACAGGCAGCGGCAGGATGGTCGGCGACCTTCGCATTGCCGGTGGCGTGGCCGGAGGGCATAACTGAGCTCCAGACGGCAACGGCAACCGCAGGTGATGAATTGGGCGGGTGGGATGGAAACGAGGTGACGGGGCCGGGCTAGATGGAAGTGGTGGGCCGGTTGGAGAGAGGCCCGGGGATCAGGCGGGTGGAAGCGGTAGCGACGAGAAGGGTGGCGGTCACGGCGAGGACGAGGGCGGCGGCGAACCCGGTGGGGCCGTTGTGGCGGAGCTCGGCCAGGACACGCCAGACCGTCACGGTGCGGAGCGGCTCGACCCTGAGGTCCTGGTCCGCGTATAGCTCAGCACCCTGATAGGAAAGCCGGCCGGCAGGCAGGGTGTCCTCCTTGGTGGCGCCGAGGAAGACGCGAGCGTCGCCGAGATCGGCGGCTTCGATCTCGAGGATCGCGCCGTGGACCGGCGTCTCCAGCGGTGGGAACCGGTAGCGGATGGTGTGCCAGGGGGCGGCGGGCGCGGTGCGCTCGATAGTGGCCTTGTCGGACCGGTCCTCGGCGAGCCGGGCCGGAGCAAGGTCGAGAAGTTGTTCGTGGATCAGCGCGCCGTCGCCGCCCAGCAAACGAAAGCGGACGCCGACGCCAGACTCGCCGCCCTCACGGACGATGACCGGAACGGCGATGCCGCTGGCGGTGACGCCCAGGTCGCCAAGTCCCTGGGCGGTGACGCTGCCGGGTTCGAGGGGGCCGAATTCGAAGTCGGGGGTGACGACTTCGGCGACGGGGACCTGGAGGGTGACGAGCCGGGCGATGAGAATGGCGAGCAGCGGGAGAGCGAGGCTGACGGCGAGGAAGACGGCGAGCGGCCGGCGAGCGCTCAAGCGGTGGGGCCGGCCACGGCGGTCTCCGCGACCGGCCGGCGGGCTGAGAGCGGGAGCGGGAAGATCTTGGACGGGTTGAAGAGGCGCGCGGGGCTGAAGACGTCGCGAACCGCGATCATCGCGGCGATGTCGGCGGGGTCGAGTAGCTCCGGCAATTGCTCGTTCTTCTCCATGCCGAGCCCGTGCTCGCCGGTGAGGGTGCCGCCGGCGGCGATGCAGACCCGGAGGATCTCGGTGCCTGCGGCGTGGACGCGCTCGAGGGCGCCGGGCTCGGCGTCGTCAAAGAGGATCAAGGGGTGGATGTTGCCGTCTCCGGCATGGAAGACGTTAGCGATTTCGAGTCCGTATTTCGTACCGATCTCGTAGACCTGGCGGAGGACTTCGGGAAGGCGCGAGCGGGGCACGACGCCGTCTTGGACGTAGTAGTTGGGGGCGAGGACGCCGATGGCGCCAAAGGTGCCTTTGCGGGCGGCCCAGAGGCTGTCGCGCTCGGCAGCGGTGGCGGCGCGGCGGACTTCGAGGGGGCCGGAGTCGGTGCAGATGGCGGCGATTTCGGCGGCGGTCTGCTCGAGGCCGTCTTCGACGCCTTCGACTTCGATGATGAGGATCGCGTCGGCGTCCTGAGGAAGATTGGCCGAGGGCATCCACTTGGAGATGGCGCGGACGCAGATCTGATCCATGAGTTCGAGGGAAGTGGGGACGATGCCGCGGGCGATGATCTCGGACACGGCCGCGGACGCCGTATCGACGGTGTCGAAGGCGACCAGCATGGTACGGACTGATTCCAGCAAATGAACCAGGCGGACCGCGATACGGGTGACGATGCCCAGCGTTCCTTCGGAACCGACGAGGAGGCCGGTGAGGTCGTAGCCGGAGGTCTCGGGAGCCAGGGTGCCGGTGCGGACGATGCGGCCGTCGGCGGTGACGAACTCAAGCCCGGTGACGTGGTTGGTGGTGACGCCCCAAGCGATGGTGTGGGGGCCGCCGGCGTTGAGGGCGACGTTGCCGCCGATGGAGCAGGCCTTCTCGCTGGACGGGTCGGGGAGGTAGTTGAAACCGCCGGCCATCGCCGCGCGGGTGAGATTGAGGTTGACCACGCCGGGCTCGACGATAGCGCGGGCGTCGCGGAAGTCCATTTCGAGGATGCGGTTCATGCGCGAGGTGGAGACGACGATGCCGCCTTCGCGGGGGACGGCGGCGCCGCTGAGCGAGGTGCCGGAGCCGCGGGCGACGATAGGCAGGTCGTACCGGCCAGCGATGCGGACCACCACCGCGATCTGCTCGGCGGTTTCGGGCAGCACGACGACGTCGGGCATGCGCCGCGAGACCGAGCCGTCGTATTCGTAGAGCAGCAGATCCTGGGGGTGGTGGAGGACGTGCTCGCGGCCGGCGGCGTCGCGCAGGGCGTCGAGGAGCTGGTCGAATCGCCGGGGGCTGAGGCCGTTTGTGCTGCTGCTCATACCGGGGTGTTTCCTGGGGATTGGGCGGTCGGTTCGATTGTAGCGCCGGGGGGCGGGATCGACGCCCTGCTAGTTGGAGTGGCGCTCTTCGCGGTCGGCGCGGGCGCGGCGCAGGGCGGGTAGCTCGCGACGGATGATGGTCAGCTCAAGGCGGGCGAGGCTGGCCGGGGACGACTGCTCGAGCAGGATCTGGCGCTCGCGGTTGTCGATTTGCAGGGCGGCGCCGATCAACTCGGTCAGCGCCTCGGGATCCTTCGGAAGAGCGAGGTGGCGGGTCCACTGGCCGGTGGCGGCGAGCAGCAGGGGGTGGTAGCCGGCGAAACGTTCGCGGAGCTGCTCAAACGGCGCCGGGGGCGCGTAGTCGGGAGGCTCGGTGCGGGGCGGTTCGACGACGTCGGCGATGAGGCGGGGCCGCCGCTGAATGAGCCGCTGGACGTGAAAGCGACGGCGGCCGGCGATCAGAATGTTGAGCGTTGCGTCGTCGGCCGGCTCGACGCTGATGATCTCGGCGATGGTGCCGACTTCGTGGATCTCGACTTCGCCGGGGCCTTCGGCGCGGCCCTTGCGCAACAAGACGATGCCGATCGGGAGCTCTTCGGCAACGCAGCGCTGAATCATGTCCAGGTAGCGGGGCTCGAAGATGCGCAGCGGCATGGTGGCGCCGGGGAAGAGGACGGTGTTCAGCGGGAGGAGATCGAGTTGCATGGGGAGGGGCCCCGGGGATGATTAGCCGACAACGAGGTTGAGGAGACGGCCGGGGACGAAGATGACGCGGCGGATGGTTTTACCTTCGAGATGAGTCTGGACGTTGGGCTGGGCGGAGGCGAGTTCGAGCGCGGCGGCTTCGTCGATGTCGAGAGGAACTTCGAGGCGGTCACGGACTTTGCCGTTGACCTGCACGACCAGGGTGATGGTTTCGTCGATGGTGAGGGCTTCGTCGTAGTCGGGCCACTCGGCCAGCACGACGCTGCCCTCATGGCCGGTGCGCTCCCAGAGCTCTTCGGCCAGGAGCGGGGCGGTGGGGGCCAGCAGCAGGGTCAGCTTTTCGATGACTTCACGGCCTTCGTCGGCAGCGGCCAGCTCCTCAGACCAGAGCGCGAGCAGGCCGTTGACGGTCTCCATGAGGCCGTTGGCAACCATGGTGTTAAAGCGCAGCTCCTCTAGGTCGGTGGTGCATTTCTTGACCGCTTTGTGGATGAGGCGGCGGGCTTCGCGGCGGGCCTCTTCCAGCGGCGGCGGCCGGCGGTCGCCGGACGGCGGGGCGGTGACGAGATCCCAGACGCGGTTGTAGAAACGCAGGATGCCGTTGAGGCCGTCTTCGTTCCAGACGAGCGTGCCGTCCATGGGCGCCATGAAGAGTTGGTAGCCGCGGAGGCAGTCGGTTCCGTAGATGTCGACCATCTCGTCGGGAGTTACGACGTTGCCGAGGGATTTGGACATTTTACCGCTGCGGATGCCGATCCACTCTTTGCCGTCGCCGGTTTCGGGTTCGGGTTCGGGGCGGGTCTCGAATTCGGCCTTGGGCGGGGCGTGATAGAGGAGGCGCGAGACGGTGGTGGGCTCGGCGTGGATGTCGATGCCACCGGCGTCGCGCGACGAGACGCGGCCGGCCGTGACGTTGACCTGCTCGGCGGGCACCCAGCCGTCCTCGGCGAGGATCATGCCTTGGTGACGGAGCTTGCGGTAGGGCTCGGGAGTGCTGACGAGTCCGGCGTCGAACATGACCTTGTACCAGAACCGCGAGTAGAGCAGGTGCATGACGGTGTGCTCGGCGCCGCCGACGTAGAGATCGACGGGCATCCAGCGATCGACCGCCGCGCGGTCGAAGGGAGCGTCGGCGCAATCGGGGCTGATGAAGCGCAGGAAGTACCAGGAGGAACAGGCGAAGCCGCCGAGGGTGTCGGTTTCGCGCCGGGCCGGGCGGCCGCAGTCGGGGCAGGTGGTGTTGACCCATTCGTCGACGGATTCGAGCGGGGAGCCGCGCTCGGGGTCGGGACGGAAGTTGGTGATCTCGGGTAGCAGGACCGGCAGATCGGATTCGGGGACCGGGACTTCGCCGCACTCTTCGCAGTGGACAATCGGTATCGGGCATCCCCAGTAGCGCTGCCGGGAGATGAGCCAGTCGCGCAGGCGGTAGTTGATGGCGGGCTTGCCGAGACCGCGCGCTTCGAGATCGGCGGTGATGCGCCGGAAGCCCTCTTCCCATTCAAGCCCGTCGTAAGGGCCGGAGTTGACCAGTTTGCCGGAGCCGAGATAGGCCTCGTCGAGGTCTTTGCCGTCCCAGTCGGGCGGGGCGATGACCACCGGGATGGGAAGCTCGTACTTGGTGGCGAACTCGAAGTCGCGGCCGTCGTGGGCGGGGACCGCCATGATGGCCCCGGAGCCGTAGGACATCAGTACGTAGTCGGCGATCCAGATGGGGACCCGGGCGTTGTTGACCGGATTGATCGCGTAGGCCCCGGTGAAGACGCCGGTCTTGGTGCGCTCGGTGGACGCGCGGTCGATTTCGGAGATCAGCGAGGCGGCGCGGCTGTAGAACTCGACGGCGTCCTGGTGGTTGGGGGTGGTGAACTCCGGGATGAGCGGGTGCTCGGGGGCGAGGACCATGAAGGTAGCCCCGAAGAGGGTGTCGGGGCGGGTAGTGAAGACTGACAGATCGTGGCCCGCTTCGGTCTTGAAGACGATGTCGGCACCTTCGCTGCGGCCGACCCAGTTGATCTGGGCGCGGCTGGTCTGGGGCGGGTAGTCGACGAGGGAAAGGTCCTCGATGAGACGGTCGGCGTAGTCGGTGATCTTGAAGAACCACTGCTTGAGGGGGCGCTTGTGAATGCCGGAGTGGCCGCGCCAGTCGGTGCCGTCGGCGAGGACCTCTTCGTCGGCGAGCGCGCCGCAGACGTCGCACCACCATTGATCCTTTTCGGCGCGGTAGGCGAGTCCGCGCTGATGCAACAGCAGAAAGAACCATTGGGTCCAGCGGTAGTAGTCGGGATTCGAGGAGTCGATCTCGCGGGACCAGTCGTAGGCGCAGCCGACGAGTTGTAGCTGGCGGCGGTAGTTGGCGGCATATTCGCGGGTGGTCTCGGCGGGGTGGCGGCCCTTGTCGATGGCGTCCTGCTCGGCGGGCAGGCCGAAGGCGTCCCAACCCATGGGGTGGAGTACTTCGTGGCCCTGCATGCGCTTGAAGCGCCCCATGACGTCGACGGGGATGTAGTTGCGGAAATGGCCGACGCTTAGTCCGCTGCCGGAGGGGTAGGGGAACATCTCGAGGCAGTAGTAGGTGGGTTTGTCGGAGAAGGTCTCGGTGCGGTAGAGGTCGGCGGCCTCCCAGCGAGCCTTCCACTTGGCTTCGATGGCCTTGACGTCGTAGTGGCTGGTGGCTGCGCGGCGCTCGGGAGATGCCTGGGTCGCCATGAACTCTCTAATCGGTTGGGTACTGCCCCGGGTCCCGGCCAAGCGCCGGAACTCGCCCGGATTCTAAGTCGCTGACGGGAGGATGGGGAAGGCCCGGATAGAAAAGTCGCTCAGCGCGCGCCGCCGCGAGCGCAGCCCGAACGGGGGCCTGGTGGAGCGAAAGGGACTCGAACCCTCGACCTCTACAATGCGAATGTAGCGCTCTTCCAGCTGAGCTATCGCCCCGGAATCAATCGGCCTACGGACGCCCTAGCGGACGCTTACGTAGCGCCTCTTGCCTCGTCGCAACTCAAACTTGACCTGCCCGGGAGTGAGGGCGAAGAGGGTGTGGTCGCGGCCCATGCCGACGTTCTCGCCGGCGAAGACGCGGGTGCCACGCTGGCGCACGATGATGTTGCCGGCGATTACCTGCTCGCCGTCGTACTTCTTGACGCCGAGCATCTTGGGATTGCTGTCGCGTCCGTTGCGGGATGAACCGGCGTTCTTCTTCTTGGCCATGGCGGGTTACCCCTGCTTCCTCGACGACTTAGACTTGGCTTTGGCGGCGGCTTTGGACTTTGATTTTGCCTTACTTTTGGCCTTTGCGGAGGCTTTTGCCTTGCTCTCGGCTTTGGGCTTGGCGGCGGCCTTGGACTTGGCCCTGGCCTTCGGCTTGGCGGCGGCTTTGGCTTTGGACTTCACGGCGGCCTTGCTCTTGGCTTTGGCCTTCGGTTTGGCGGCGGCCTTCGACTTGGCTTTGGCCTTGGGTTTGGCGGCGACCTTGCTCTTGGCTTTAGGCTTGGCGGCGGCCTTGGACTTGGCCCTGGCCTTCGGCTTGGCGGCGGCTTTGGTTTTGGGCTTCGCGGCGGCCTTGCTCTTGGCTTTGGCCTTCGGTTTGGCGGCGGCTTCGGCACCGGCCTTGGCGACGGTCTTGCCGCCAACGGAAACCTCGTCGACGTGCAGGACCGTCAGGTCGCGGCGCTGGCCGCTGCGCTTGCGGTAGCCCTTCTTGGCTTTGAAGCGGAAGACGCGGACCTTGGGTCCGCGCTCGTGGCGGACGACGGTGCAGGCGATGCGGGCGCCGTCGATAAGTGGCGCACCGAGGGTGACGTCGTCGTCGCTGACCAGCAGGACCTCATCCAGGACGAGGGAGGAATCGGGCTCGGCGGCGAGCTTGTCTACTTTGAAGGTCTTGCCGGGCTCGACTCGGTGTTGCCGACCGTCGGACCGCACCAGGGCGTACAAGGGTGGTTGCTCCGCTCTTTGGACGAACGTGCCCGGGCGTGGAGGGCCCGGGTGTCAGGGGTGTTACAGGGTAAACATAAACAAGCTCGGGCCAAGAGCGCCCAAGCAGTGGAATCTATCAGCTACCGGGGTAAAGGGTCAACAAATCGGGGGGCGGGGCTAGAAGGAAATGGTGCGGATGCGGGCATGGGCGGCGAGGGCGCAGACGACGATCAGCGCGAGGGTGACTACGGCGGCGATCCAGAGTCCGTCGGAGGGGCGCGCGCAGGCGCACGATATCGCCGGCGGCGATGATGAGCCCGAAGGGGAGGAAGTCGCCGAGGCGGCCGCTGAGGAGGCTCAGGATGGGGATGAGAAAGAGCGGCACCAGGGCGAGCCCGCCGGCGCCGATACCGGACTTGACGAGCGAACTCATCAGGATGGTCCAGGCGACGACCAACGCGCCGTAGAGAAGATAGAGGCCGGTGGCGGCGAGGAACTCGGGGAGCGGGTAGGCGCCGAGCAGGAGCTCGGTGTAGAGCAGGCAAACGGCGGCGCCGGCGAGGACGCTGACCAGCAGCAGCGCCAGCCGGGAGACTAGTTTGGCGAGGACGAAGAAGTTGCGGGAGATGGGGGTGGCGAGGACGATGGCGACGGTGCCGGCGGCGCGCTCGCCGGCGAGCGCGCCCATCGTGACCAGGATCAGCGCGATCCAGCCAAGCTGACCGACGTTTTCGAGGAATTGCTGGACGCCGTCGGCAGGGACCGGATCGGGCATGATGATTTGCATGCCTTCGGGGAGCTACCCTTCCATCAACTGCGGCAGGTAGCGGGCGGCCGCCGGTCCGAGGATGCCAAAGGAAACCATGCTGCCGGTGACGATGAGCAGGCGGCCGGTCTTGAGGAGTTCGAGGAGTTCTTTGCGGAGCATGACGCTCACGAGGCGCCGTCGCCTTCGACCAGCTCGACGAAGATGTCTTCGAGGCGGGGTCGTTCGAGGCGGTAGGAGCTGAGAAAGAGGCCGCTGGCGACAACCAGGGCGGGGAGTTCGCGGCGGGCGCGGTCTTCGTCGCGGGCGATGACGCGGAGCCCGTCGGGCAGCGAACGGACCGAGGCGACGTAATCCGCCGCATCGAGTTGGGGAATGAGTCCGGCCGGGTCGCCCTCGACGTCGATGCTGAACACCGGGCGGGCGTGACGGTCGCGGAGCGCCTCGATGGTGGAGTTCACCAGCAGCTTGCCCTGGTTGATGATGCCGACGGAAGTGCAGACGCGGTCGACATCGCTGAGGACGTGGGTGGACATGAGGACCGTTTTGTCGCCGCACAGCGATCCGATGATCTCCAGTATCTCGCGGCGTCCCATGGGGTCGAGGTCGTTGACGGGTTCGTCGAGAATGAGGATTTCGGGGTCGCTCATGAGCGCGGCGGCCAGCGCGAGGCGCTTCTTCATTCCGTCGGAGTAGCCGGCGACTTTGCGGCCGGCCGCGTCGGTGAGGGCGAAGCGCTCGAGCAACTCGCCAGCCCGGGAAGCGCGGAGCGCGGCGTCCAACCCGTGGGCGCGGCCGATGAAGTCGAGGAACTCGCGTCCGCGCATCCAGCCGTAGATGGCGGGCTCCTGCTGCAGGAAACCAATGCGCCGGCGGTAGGCGCCGTCTTCGATAGGCAGGCCGGCGACCCGGGCGGAACCGGCGGTGGGGATGACGACACCGACGAGCATGCCGATGGTGGTGGTCTTGCCGGCGCCGTTGGGTCCGAGGAAGCCGAAGACTTCGCCGGCCGCTATCTCCAGATCGAGCGAATCAACCGCGAGGACGCCGCCGTAGCGCCTGGTAAGACCCTCGCAGGCGATCGCCGCCGTCACTGCCGGCGGCGGCCGGCGAAGAGGTAGGCCAGCGGGCCGACCGTAGTGAGGACGAGGATGATGGCCAGCCAGATGCCGCGGTGCCCGCCGACGACTTCGTCCGCCGTGCGGCGGCGGAGATCGAGCAACGCGTAGGCCAGCAGCCCGAGGTCGATGGCGATAAGCGGGATGACGACGGCCCACAATTCGGCGGTCACGGGAGGTCCTTTGCGAATGGACTGGAAGAGTGGTTTCGAGTGTCGCTTTAGCCACGGATGCCGGCCGCGGGGACGATATCGCCCTCGAAGCCGGCGGCGAGGAGGGCGGCGTTTTGCTCTTCTTCGATGGCCGTGAGCGCTTCGTCGATGTCAAGGAAGCCGACCAGCAAAGGCGCTAGGCGCGATTCGATGGCGGCGTGGAAGGCGGGCAGCGCCGGGAATCGCGGGGCGGCGACGCCCCAGGTTTCCAGCTGGCGGACCAGCTCGGCCTGGCCGGGCTGGAGGGTGAATCCACGGCCGGTGGCGGAGCGGCGCGGCGGGGTGAGAAAGAGCGCTTCGTTGTAGGCGGCAAGGGTGGCGGGCGAGGCGAGCTGGCGCATCGTCTCCCAGGCCAGGTCGGGGGCACGAGTGCCGGCGGCGAGGGCAATGCTGTCGGTGTAGGTCTGCGCCAGCGGCGCCGTGACGCCGGGGGTGGCGGGCTTGTAGTCGAAGCCGCCGGGGACTAGCGGCCGGCCGACTTCTAGGTGGGGGAGCAGCTCCGGGGCATCGGTGACGAAGTGGCGCAGGGTGCTGACGGCGTTGCCGTACTGGCCGAACCGGGACCCAAGCAGCAGCGGCGGGAGAGCCGTGTCGGGGAGGCTGAGGCGAAGGGTATCGTCCTGAGACGCCTGCCAGCGGTCGATGACGTAGCGAAAAACCAGGCGGCCGGCGGCGGAGTTGAGTCCGGAACGGCCGGCGGTGACGACCGGGCGGCCGGAGACGCTCATGAAGAGGGCGAGAATTTCCGGGACGGTGGGCGGGTTGAGCCCTTCCCGCTGGAGAATGCCGTTGTCGATGGATTTCGCGCGGCGGGTGACTTCGATGGTCTCTTCAAAGGTGGTCGGGACGGTGTCGAGCCCGATTTCTTCCAGGAGATCGCGACGCCAGAAGACGGTGGTGGGGGCGGACGACGTGGGGATGCCGGCCGACCCGCCCTGCCACCAACTCGCCGCCCGCGAAGCCGGAAAGAAATCGGCCCCGGCGCCCCAGGCCGCCCAGTGACTCGTCAAATCGGCGGCCAGGCCGTCGGGGAGCAGGGTGACCGCGTCGGTGTGGCCGAACTGGAAGATGTCGGGCATAGCGTCCGTCTGGCCGGCGGCGTCCGGCAGGGCCAGATCCCAGTGCTTCCAGAGGATCGTCAGGCTGAGCCCGGGGACCAACTCGTGGATCGCGGGCACGATGCGTTCGGCGAAGACGCGGCGCGCGTCGGCGTTCTGGTCGCGGAGCCAGACGACGATCTCGCCGGTGCGCGGGCGGGTGGCGTCGTCGGCGGGTCCCGGAGCGCAACCGGCCAGCGCCAGGCCGGCGCCCGCGCCGAACAGCCCGAGTAGCCGCCGCCGGGCGAGCGGCCGGGCGGGGCGGGGCGGTGTGGGGCGGGAAGCGCTAGAGATGGCCGGGGATCCTCGGGATCGGTTGACGCAGACGGACCGGGGGGCGAGCATGAAGATACTTTACGACCCGCCGGGGATGGCCGCTGATGTCCAGCCGCTCGCCAATTGAATCCGGGCCGCCGACCGCGGCGCGACGGGATGTAGCGCAGCCCCAGGTGGGGACCAGCGTGGTCGTCTTTACGCTGCGTCCGACCCGCGCCGCTCATCCGGAACTGGCGGTGCTGCTGGTGCGGCGCGACCGGGCGGCCTACCAGGGAAGGTGGGCGCTGCCGGGCGGCTGGGTGCATGAGGGATATTCACTGACCGAGTCGGCCCGCTGGCAACTGGTGGACAAAACCGGCATCGAACCGGACTACCTGGAGCAGCTCTATACCTTCGGGCGGCCGGATCGCGACCCCCGCGAGCATCGGATTGCGGTTACCTATTTCGCGCTGGTGCGCTGGGGCGAACACCAGCTGCGCGCCGGGCCGGGGACCAGCACGGTGGACTGGTTTCGGGTGGGCGAGACGCCTTCGCCGCTGGCCTTCGACAACGACGAGATAATCGCCTACGGGCTGCGCCGGCTGCGCAACAAGGTCGATTACGCCCACCTGGCCTTTCAATTCCTGCAGCCGGAGTTCACGCTGGCGGAATTGCGCACGGTCTACGAGGCCGTCCTCGGCCAGAAGGTGGACCCGCCGAACTTCCGCCGCAAGGTGGAAGCCGCCGGGACGGTGGTGCGGACCGGCGAACGGCAACAGGGCATGCCGCACCGCCCGGCGAGTCTGTACCGCTGCGCGATCTCGATTGATGAACTGCTGGACGCCCCGCCAGCGTAGACGGGTCGAGCGAGGGGCGATTTCCTCACGAGCCGGACCAGAATTGTGCTAATCTTGTCGGGTAGTGGTTAAAGTTCGAGTGACTTTAAGTGGTTGCCGAGACCTGTGACGAGCCGCGGCGGATTGAGCGGCCAACCATCCCGGGAGCGATTCGGTGGCGATTGAGACGGCCTCGGTGGAGACAACCCTGGCGGCCCTGCGCGATCGCCTGCACGGTGTGGTGCCGGAATTCGAACTGACCATCAAGGCCGAGCTGGCCTTCGAAATCAACCGCCTGAAACGCGAGCGCGGCGCCGTGATCCTGGGCCACAACTACATGGAGCCGGCCCTTTTTCACTCCGTCTGCGACCACGTGGGCGATTCGCTGGAACTGAGCCGGGTGGCCGCGACGACCGAGGCCGAAATCCTGATCTTTTGCGGCGTCCGCTTTATGGCCGAGACCGCCAAGATCCTGAGCCCGGAACGCACCGTGCTGCTGCCCGCGAAGGTGGCCGGGTGCTCGCTGGCCGAATCAATTACTGCCGAGGACGTGCGGGAACTGAAACGACGCTACCCGGGCGTGCCGGTGATCGCCTATATCAACACCTACGCGGATGTGAAGGCCGAGGTGGACGTTTGCTGCACCTCCGGAAACGCCCGGCAGGTGGTGGAGTCCTTCGGCGACCAGACCGTGATTTTCCTGCCGGACGAATACCTAGCCGCGAATGTGGCCCGCGAGACCGGCAAAGAGATCATCTTCCCGACGCTGGGCCCGAAGCCGGCCGGCGAACCGGCCAACAGCCTGAAACACGAAATGATCGGCTGGGGCGGACGCTGCGAAGTCCACGAGAAGTTCACCGTGGAAGATATCGCCGACGTGCGCCGGCAGTTCCCCGATGTCGTGATCCTGACCCACCCGGAATGCAGTCCGGCGGTGGTGGAGGCCTCGGACTTCTCCGGTTCGACCGCCGCGATGAGTCGCCACGTCCGCGAGGTCGACGCGCCGCGCTACCTGCTGCTGACCGAGTGCAGCATGGGCGCCAACATCGCGGCTGAGGCCCCCGAGAAGGAAATGCTGGGGCTGTGCTCGGTGCGCTGCCCGCACATGAACGAGATCACCCTGGACCTGGCGCTGGCCTCCCTCCAGGAGACGCGCTACGTGATCGAGGTCCCGGAGGAGATTCGCGCGCGGGCGCGCGGATCAATCGATCGGATGCTCGAAATCCGCTAGCAGCCACAGGCTGTTTCTTCTGTTGGCCGGTTGGGCAGCTGGTCGGTCAGGCGAGTTCTAGGGGATTGGGTCGGCGGTGACAACCCGTATGCCGGATAGCCCACATTCGACTACCGGCTACAGGTTGGTATGCGCTCCGGATTCCAGAAGAAAGCCGGGGACCGGCCTAGGCGACGAGGTATTCGCGGAGAGGCTCGGCGCGGGTGGAGATGCGCAGCTTGCGCAGGGCCTCAACCTGGATCTGGCGGATGCGCTCGCGGGTGAGGCCGAAGTGCTCGCCGATCTCGTCGAGCGTGAGCGGCTGGCGGCGGTTGAGGCCGAAGCGCATTTCCAGGATCTGGCGCTCGCGGTCCATCAGCACGGTCAGCGCCTGGGCGACATCTTCGCGCAGGACGGAACTGAGCGCGCCCTCTTCGGGTGCCGGAGCCTCGGCATCTTCGACGTAGTGCAGGAGCAAGTCGTCACCGTCGCGGCCGGTGGGCATCTCCAGCGAAACCGGCGAACGGCCGGCGCGCACGATCTCGGTGACTCGCTCGGGTGAGAGATCGACGACCGAGCCGATTTCTTCGGGAGTCGGGTCACGGCCGAGGTCGTTGGCCATTTCGGGGACCAGGTTGCGGATTTTGCGCAGGGCCTCGACGACGTGCACCGGGAGACGGATGGTGCGGGAGTCGTTGGACAGCGAACGAGTGATGGCCTGGCGAATCCACCAAGTGGCGTAGGTGCTGAACTTGAACCCGCGGCGGTAGTCGAAGCGCTTCACCGCCTGAATGAGGCCGATGTTGCCCTCCTGCAACAGGTCGGTGAGTGGCAGGCCGCCGCCGGAGTAGCGCTTGGCAATGTTGACCACTAGGCGGAGATTGGCGTTGACCAGCTTGCGCCAGGCGGCGTAGTCGCCGCACTCGATGCCTTTGGCGAGTTCGACCTCTTCACGGGCGTTGAGCAGCGGGACCTGGTTGATGGCGTTGAGGTAGAGGCGGAGGGAGTCGCCGATGGCGGCGTCGGAGTTGGTGCCGCGGGCGGCGATGCTTTCGGTGGAAGGCCAGTGGCTCCCGTCGGCGTCGGCGGTGGGTAGGCCGGTCGAGCCGGGCAAGGTGCGGTGGTCGTTGGTGTCAATAGCCACGGATGATGCCTCCGGATCGGTGAAGACGGCGGTGGATCGGGTCGCCAGTGGCGGCAATATAGCACAATAAACACAGTTGCGCTGGTTTTATATGTGTAAATGTCGCAATCGCAGGTTTGGGGACGCCGGCCAGACCTGTGTTAATGGAGTGGCAAAAGCAAGAATGCTTGGCGGTGCCGGGGGAAATTGTTAGATTCACTTGCCGGAACTGATAAGTAGTGATGATGAACACGCGGGCTACACCAAAAGAAGAAATATTGCGGCTGCTACGGGGCAAGGGCCCGATGACGGCCGCCGAGGTGGCCAAGGAGACGGGCACCGTCGTCTCGGCCGCGCGGCAGCACCTGGGGCTGCTGCGCAGCGATGGGCTGGTGGAGGCGGAGGTGTTGCGCAACGGCGTGGGCCGGCCGAGTCACCGCTTTGGACTGACGGCGGCGGCCGACGCGGAGTTCCCGAAGGACTATGAGGCGCTGGCGACGGCGCTGATTACGGACCTGGTGGAGCGAGGCGAGAGCGAAGTGATGAACAACGTTTTCGAGAGTCGCGAAATAGAATTGGTGGCGGCGATCCGGCCGCAACTCAAGGGTCTGAGCTTCGAAGAGAAGGTGAAGCGGATCGCTGAGTTGATGAGCGAGCGCGGCTACATGACCGATGTGCGGGTGCGGGAGGATGGCTATGAATTATCGGCGCGCAATTGCCCGATCTCGGCGGTGACGAAGTTTACGAGCGTGCCGTGCCGCTTCGAATTACAGGTCTTTGAGAGTCTGCTGGGCGTACGCGTCACCCGGACCGGGTCGATGGCCCAGGGCGAGCCGGCCTGCGTGTACCAGATTCCGCGGCGGCAGGCGGTCTAGCTCCCGGGGGAGTTGTGGGGTGGCCGGGTGGCGTGGCGGGCAGCACTGACTACGCCATAATCGCGGGAGTCTCTCCACCTTTCAAAACGGGCCGGCTTTGAGCGACGAGCGCGTCTACCTGGATCATGCGGCGACCACGCCGCTGGCGCCGGCGGTGCTGGAGGCCATGCGGCCGTTCTTTGCGGAGCGCGGCTATAACCCTTCGGGCCTGCACGCAGAGTCGCGGGCGGCGCGGGATGCGCTGGAGGAGGCGCGCCGGCGGGTGGCGGCAGTGTTGGGTTGCGAGCCGGGCGAGCTGGTCTTTACGGGGAGCGGCAGCGAGGGCGCGAACCTGGCCATCAAAGGAGCGGCCGACGGGGCGCGGCGCGCGGCGCGAAACCGGGTGGTGGTGACGCCGATCGAACATCATGCGGTGCTCGGGGCCGCCGAATACCTGCGGCGCTATCGAGATTTCAAGGTGGATCACGCCAGCGTGGACGCCAATGGGGCGGTGGACCGGGAGGCGTTCGAGCGGCTGCTGGGCGCCGACGTGGCGGTCGTCAGCGTGGGCTACGCCAACAACGAGGTCGGGACCGTGCAGCCGCTGTCGGATCTGGCCGATGGCGTACGGGCAAGCGGGGCGCTGCTGCATACCGACGCGGTGCAGGCCCCGGGGGCGCTGCCCCTTGACGTGGACGCCCTGGGAGTGGATCTGCTGTCCATCGCGGCGCACAAGTTCTACGGGCCCAAAGGAGTGGGGGCACTGTATGTCCGGCGCGGCGCGCGGGTGGTGCCGCAGGTGCAGGGCGGGACCCAGGAGAAGGGACGGCGGGCCGGAACCGAGAACGTGGCCGGGATCGTGGGACTGGCGGCCGCGCTGGATCTGGCAGAGCGGAACCGAGATGCGAACGTGGCTCACAACCGGGCGCTGGGGCGGCGGCTGCGGGCGGGACTGGCGGAAATCGATGGGGTGCGGTTCAACGGCGACCCGGAACGGCGGCTGGCGAACAACACCAGCGTCTGCATAGCCGACGTGAAGACCGAAGGGCTGCTGCTGCAACTGGATCGCGCCGGGCTGGCGGTCTCCAGTGGGTCGGCCTGTACGTCGGCGTCGCTGGAGCCCTCCCATGTGCTGCTGGCGATGGGCATCGCACCGGAACTCGCCGGGGGGAGCCTGCGGATCACCACCGGGCCGGACAATCGGTCCGAGGACATGGACCGGCTGCTCGAAGTCCTGGGCGAGATCGTTCCGCGGCTGCGGGCCGGCTCGTAGCGAGGGTAGTTTCTCTTCACCACCCCGGTCGGGCGATATAAACTTGTTCTCCATGGCCGGGCGGCGCGACGCCCCCGGCGCAACAAGCGTGAAACGACAGGAGCAGGCGTGTGGTAACGGTGTCGGAGTTGGCCGAACGCGAGATTCGGCAGGTTTTGGCGGGGCCCGAGAACGCGGAGAAATTCATCCGCATCCGGGTGACCAACGGCGGCTGCGCGGGCTACAACTACGATGTGGTGCTGGATAACGCGACCGCTGCGGAAGACGAGACGGTGGAGGGGGACGGCTACCGGGTGGTCTATGACGAGTTCACGCGGGTGCTGATCGACGGTTCGCAGCTGGATTTCAATGACGGCCTGATCGGGCGCGGGTTCACGCTGGAGAATCCGAACGCGGTGGTGACCTGCGGCTGTGGGACGTCATTTAATGTGAAGCCGCGGCGCTCGCCGCTAAAGAACATGCGGCCGGCGCCGGCGGCGCCGTCCGAGTAGCGCCCGGAATCTGACGATGGATCGCGGGAGTTGGGCGCGGCGCGGCATGGGCGCGGGGCGATGAGCTCGACCCTCCTGGCCGATGCCCTGGGACGGCCGCTGCGCGATCTGCGCATCTCGTTGACCGATCGCTGCAATTTCCGCTGCCACTACTGCATGCCGGCTGAGGTCTTCGGCGAACACTACGAGTTCCTGCCAAGGGAAGAACTGCTGACGTTCGAGGAGATCGAGCGGCTGGCGCGGCTGCTGGTGGAGACCGGGGTGAAGAAGATCCGACTGACCGGCGGAGAGCCCCTGCTGCGGCGGGGGGTGGCGGAGTTGGTGGAACGACTGGCCGGGATCGAGGGGGTGGAGGACATTGCGCTGACGACGAACGGCTACCTGCTGGATCGGCACGCGCGAGAGTTGCGGGCGGCAGGCTTGCACCGGCTGACGATTAGCCTGGACAGCATGGACGATGGGGTGTTTCAGGCGATGAACGGGCGGGACTACTCGTTAGACAAGGTGTTGGGCGGAATCGCGGCGGCGACGGCGGCGGGGTTTGAATCACTGAAGATCAACTGTGTGGTGCAATGCGGCGCGAACGATCACACGTTTGTGGAGCTGGCGCGGCATTTCAAGGGCAGCGGCCACATCGTGCGCTTTATCGAGTTCATGGACGTCGGGACGCGGAATGAGTGGGAGTTCGAGCAGGTGGTGGCGGCGAAGGAGATCCGGGAACGGATCGATGCCGAGATGCCGCTGGAGGCGGTGTCGCCGAACTATCGTGGTGAAGTAGCCAGTCGGTATGCGTACCGGGACGGGACCGGGGAAATCGGGGTTATCGCGTCGGTGACGCAGCCGTTCTGCGGCGACTGCGGGCGGCTGCGGCTGTCCACCGACGGGCGGTTCATCGGCTGCCTGTTCGCGGCGGACGGCATCTCGCTGCGGGATCCGATGCGGGCCGGGGCAGAGGATGAGAAGGTGCGGGAGTTGATCGCCGGCGCGTGGGGGGCGCGACGGGATCGCTATTCGGAGGAGCGGGCGACGCGACCGGAGAGCAACGGCCAGGAACCGGTGGAGCGCAAGATCGAGATGTACCAGATTGGCGGCTAGCGGCCGGGGACTGGACTAGCGTACGGGTGGAGGTGCGGGGCTTCTCGGTCGGACCGCTGGCAACGAATACATACCTAGTGAGGGTGGGCGAGGTCGCGCTGGCGATCGACCCGGGGCAGGGAGCGGCGGAAGTCTTGACGGAGGCGGCGGAGCAGCTCGGGGTGACGATCGAGACCGTCCTGAACACCCACGGGCATTGGGATCACGTGGCCGATAACGCGGCGCTGCTACGCAAGGTTGAGGCGGGGTTGCTGATTCACGGCGACGACGCGGAGATGATTACGACGGAGACGCCGCTGACGTTCGGGATGGATTTGCCGTGGGAGCCATCGACGCCGACCGGGTTGCTGGAGGATGGCGCCGAGGTGCGGGTCGGGGAGGAGCGCTTTGTGGTGCTGCATACGCCGGGTCATACGCCGGGGGGCGTGTGCCTGTGGTGGGAGGAAGGGGAGGTGCTGATCGCCGGCGATACGCTGTTTGCCGGGACCTACGGCCGGGTGGACCTGCCGGGGAGCGACCCGGCGCGGATGGTGGAATCGCTGCGCCGGCTGACGGAATTGCCGGATGCGACCAGGGTGTACCCGGGGCACGGGCCGGAGACAACGATCGGCGCCGAGCGCGACTGGATGGAGCGGCTCTAGGCGGGCGCGGGCCACATGGCGTCGGGGTTGAGCACGCCGACCGGGTCGAATTGGCGCTTGAGTTCGCGCATGCGGGCGATCGTAGCCTGGTCGTACATGAGCGGGACGAAGTCTTTCTTGACCAGCCCGAGGCCGTGCTCGCCGGAAAGGACGCCGCCGAGCTCGATGCCGATGCGGGCGATGCCGGCCATGGCCTCGTGGACGCGGCGAACTTCGGCCGGATCATCGGGATCGAAGACGATGTTGGGATGGATGGTGCCGTCGCCGGCGTGGCCGAAGAGGGCGATTTCGAGGTCCATTTCGGCGGCGAGCCGCTCGATGGCCGCGATTGCGTCGGGAAAGGCCGTGCGCGGGACGCAGATGTCTTCGCCGAGCTTGCCGGGTTTTAACCGGGCGAGCGAGGCGGTGATGGCTCGGCGCGGTTCCCAAGCGGCGGCTTCTTCGGCGGGGGTCCGGGGCACGATCAGACGGATGGCCACCGGGCCGAGCAGGCCGGCGGCACGGTCGATGTCGGCGTCGACGATCTCGGGACGGCCGTCGAACTCGACGAGCAACACGGCGCGGACCCCGGCCAAGCCGCGGTCGCGGGCGGCCTGGACCGCGCAGATGGCGACCGCGTCCATGAATTCGAGCCGGGCCGGGACAAGGCCGGCGTTGAGGATGGTGAGCGTGGCCCCGGCGGCGGCGTGGACGGTCTCGAAATGAGCGGCGACCGTGCGGGCATCCGGCGGGGCGGGGAGCAGACGGAGGCGGAGTTCGGTAACGATGCCGAGGGTGCCTTCGGAGCCGATGAAGAGGTCGAGTAGTGGCTCGGTGCCGGTGCCGCGCTCGACCCGGATGATCTCGCCCGAGGCGAGGGCGACTTCGAGGGCGCTGACGTAGTCGCGGGTGACGCCGTACTTGAGGGCGTGGGCGCCGCCGGCGTTGGTGGCGGCGTTGCCGCCCAGCATGGTGACGGATTGCGAGGAGGGGTCCGGCGGGTAGAACAGGTCGAGAGCGGCGGCGCGGGACTGGAGTTCGCCGGTGGTGACCCCGGCGCCGCAAGCGGCTTCGAGTTCGGCGGGGTTGATGTCGGGGCCGTGGGTGAGGCGGGCGGCGCTGAGAACGATGGCGCCTTCGGGCGGGACGGCGCCGGCCGCGAGGCTGGTGCCGCCGCCGCGGGCGACGACCGGCCAGCCGTGCTCGGCGGCGGCTTTGAGGACGCGGGCGACCTCCTGACCGGAACCGGGGAAGACGATCGCCGCCGGCGCGCCGCGATAGCCGACGGTGCCGTCGACGGAGTAGGTGACCCGGGCGGCGGGGGAGGCGTCGACGTTGTCGGGGCCGACGATCCGGGCAAGGGTGGCGATCACGGGGCTAGGCGCGCCGGAGGGTGCGGGCGCTGACGAGGATGAAAAAGATGGCGAATAGGACGAGCGCAAGCATGCCGCGCCAGACGACCAGGTCGCTGATGCCGCTGCCGCCGACCATGACCGCCTTGACGGCCTCGACGGCGTAGGTCATCGGCATGGCGCGGGAGAGCCAGATGATCCAGTCGGGCATGCCGCCGAGCGGCAGGAAGGTGCCGCTGAGGAGGGCCTGGGGGACGATAACGAGCGGGATGAACTGGACGACCTGGAGTTCGTTGCGGGCAAAGGTGGAACAGAGGATGCCGAGGTTGACGGCGCCGAGGGTGACGAGGACGACGGCGAGGAAGACCCAGAGGAGGTTACCGAAGATGTGGATCTGGAGGGCGAGGATGGTGACGGTAACGACGACGAACGCCTGGAGTAATGCGAAGAAGCCAAAGCCGAGCATGTAGCCGGAGATGATTTCGAGTCGCCGGATCGGGGTGATCATGAGCCGCTCGAGGGTGCCCTGCTGGCGCTCGCGGAGAAAGGCGACCGAGGTGAGCAGGAAGACGAAGAAGTACGCGAAGAAGGTGATGAACGCGGGGGCGATCCCGTCGACAAGGTCGAGTTCGGGTCCGGCGCGGATGAACTCACGCTCGATCTCCGGCGATGGGCCGCCGGCCGGCAGCGGGCCGGCGGTGGTGGCGCGCAGGAGCAAGGCGGCCTGCCCGGCGAAACGGGTGAGGGCCTCGGTGGCCGGAGCGCGGGTGCCCTCAAGAACCAGGCGCGGGTCGGCGCCGGGACGGAGCAGGAGCATGCCTTCGGCGTCGCCGTCGCGGAGCCGTTGATAGCCGGCGTCGCTTTCGGTCGGTTCGATCTGGATGGCGGACGGGAGATCGGCGGACTGGAGGGTGGCGGCGGCGAGGGTGGCGATTGGCTGCGCGGCCGGGTCGTCGGCGGCGATGAGGAGGGTAAGTTTGTCTTCGCCGGCCCGCAGCATGAAACCGAGCAGGACCACCATGACAATGGGGACGACGAAGATCATGGCGACGGTGCGGCGGTCGCGGCGCAGCTGGCGGATGACCCGCAGCGCGATGAGGCGGACGCTACGCGGGCTCATCGACGCTCCCGGCCAGCGCGAGGAAGGCGCCTTCAAGGTCGGCCGCGCCGGTGCGGGCGCGGATTTCGGCTACGGAGCCTTCGGCGAGGAGGCGGCCGTTGAGGATCAGGCCGAGGGTGTCGCAGCGTTCGGCCTCGTCCATGATGTGGCTGGAAACGAGGATGGTCGCGCCGCGGGCGGCCATGTCGCGGAAACGGCCCCAGAGTTGCACTCGCAGCGCCGGGTCGACCCCGACGGTTGGTTCGTCGAGCAGCAGAATGGCCGGGTCGTGGGCGATGGCGCAGGCCAGCGAGACGCGCTGGCGCATACCGCCGCTGAGGGTGCGGACCTGGCTGTCGGAACGGTCGCTGAGGCCGACGAATTCGACGGCAGAATCGGCGGCGGCCGGATCGCGGCGGCCGTAGCAGGCGGCGAAGAAGGCGACGTTCTCATGGACCGTGAGTTCCTCGTAGAGCGCCGGGGTCTGCGGCATGTAGCCGGTTCGAGCCAGGACCGCCGGCCGGCCGGGGGGATCGTCGAGGACGCGGGCTTCGCCGGAGTCGGCCGCCAGCAGCCCGGCGATGAGGCGGATCATGGTGGTCTTGCCGGCGCCGTTGGAGCCGAGAATGCCGTAGATGGTGCCGGCGCGGATGTTGAGCGACAGGCCGTCCAGCGCGCGCAGCCGGCCGAACGTCTTGACGATGTCGGTGAGGGCTACGGCGTCCACGAGTGGGTCGGTTTCGGCAAAGGCAACGGTGGCTCCCGGGAACGGCGGGCGGCTGTGGGCTGAGTATATTGCCCGGCGCCGTTCGATCCCCTGTCGGGGATTGTGGCAGACTCACGGGGTGTCCGAGCACGAGGTGAGCGAAACGGCGGCGGCCCCGGGAGAGACCCCGGAGCCGGATTTGGGGCGGGCCGCGGCGGCGGATGCGGAGCCGGATTCGATCGAGGCGGCGCGCTGGGGGCTGGTCAAAGCGAGCGCGGTCGTGTTTATCGCCAGCGCCGCCACCCTGGTGCTGGAACTGGTGGCCGGGCGATTGATGGCCCCGAGCATCGGGGTGAACCTTTATAGCTGGACGAGCATCATCGGCGTGGTGCTGCTGGGGATTGCGCTGGGCAACTACGCCGGTGGGCGGCTGGCGGATACACGGGCTTCGGAGACGCTGCTGGGGACGATATTCGTGGCCGGGGCGCTGGCTGCGCTGCTGGTGCTGGGGATAGTGGACCCGGCAGTGCACCTGGTGCTGGGCTGGAATCTGCCGGCGGCGGCGCAGAACCTGCTGGCTACGCTATTCACCTTCTTCCTGCCGTCGCTGATCCTGGGGATGGTGACACCGATCACCATCCGACTGACGGTGCGCGACCTAGGCGGGGTGGGGGGCGTAGTCGGCAAGATCTATGCCTGGTCAACCGCCGGGAGCATCCTGGGGACCTTCCTGACCGGGTTCGTGCTGGTGGCGACCTTCGGGACGCGGGCGATCGTGTTCGGGGTGGCAATCACCCTGTTCGTGATCGGGGCCTACGTCGGCCGGGTGCACCGATACCTGTGGCGGATGGTGGGACTGATTGCCGTGGTGATAGGCGGCTCGGTGCTGTTGTTGAATACCGGCGCCTTCAAGCCGCCCTGTGACTACGAGAGCCAGTACTACTGCATTTCCTGGGACAACCGCGGGCCGGGCCGGGTGCCGGACCCGACGGTGCGACGGCTGATCCTGGACGGGATGGTGCATTCCTACAACAGCGATGATCCGCTCAAATTGGGCTACGGCTACGAGCGGGTGTATGCCGACGTGGTGCAGCAGATTACGCGACTGGAACGGGCGCCGAAGAGCCTGTTTATCGGCGGGGGCGGGTATACGTTCCCGCGCTGGATGCAGGTGATGTACCCGGATGGACGGTCGGATGTGCTGGAAATCGACCCGGAGGTGTTTCGGGTGGCCTACCAGGATCTGGGGATCGACCCGGCGCTGAATATTCATACCTACACGGTGGACGCGCGGCTGTTCTTCGACCGGAATGTGCCGGAGGGCGAGTACGACATCGTTTTCGGGGACGCTTTCCATAACTTTTCGGTGCCGTACCACCTGACGACGCTGGAGTTCAACCGCCTGGTGGTGCGGGCGCTGCGGCCGGGCGGCATCTACGTGATGAACCTGATCGACCGCTTCCCGGACGCCAACTTCCTGGCGGCGTATGTGCGCACGGCGCGGGAGGCCTTTGCCCACGTGTATGTGCTGACCGACAACTTCATGTCGGATACGTCGCTACGGACGACGTTTGTGGTGCTGTCGTCAGATGAGCCGGTGAATTTCGAGGCGCTGTACACACCGATCGCGCTGGAGCTGGGGCGGTCGGTGGAATTCCACGTGCTGGCCGATGACCGGGTGGCGGAGTTGGTGGGGCGGGACGACTTCCTGCTGACCGACGACTACGTGCCGGTGGACAACCTGCTGGCACCGTTGATTACGTCGCGGACTACGTCGCAAGCGGGAGGTTGATGCCGGCGGCGAGGAGCTGCTCGGCGACGCGCTGGTTGTTGCGCTCGAGCAGTCGAGGGACGACGGCGGCGAGGTAGGAGGCGAGCTCGCGGGGCTTGACCAGGTACCAGCCGGTGTCGGCGTTGCCGACGACTATGCCGCGATCTTCGATGGGGACCGCGGTAGGGACTTCGGCGAAACGGGGCGAATTGAACAGCTCGACGACGAGCTCGGCCATGGCGGCCTGGATTTCGGCAGCGGTTAGGCCGATGACGGGCGAATCGGGCAAAGCGGCCCCCTAGGGCTGGAGTTCTGTTTTGGCCCCCTAAGATAGCAACTACGGGCAGGGTGGCGCCATCTGAGCCGGGGTGGAAGCGGCGGATTTGGGGGCGGGCGGGGCGGGCTAGTCGGTGCGGGCGTCTTCACCATGGAGCAGGGCGACGGTCATGAGGTCAAGGTAGGCGACCGGACGGCCGCTTTCGTCGACGACCGGGAGTCCGGTGGCGCGGGTGGCGTGGATGAGTACGAAGGCGTCGTGGAGGCTGTCGTCAGGGCGGACGGCAACCGGGTCGCTCATCATCTCGGACGCGGAGTGGTAGCGCTGGCCGACGCGGACGGCGTCGAGCGAGGAGCGCAGATCGGCAACTTCACCGAAGACGACTTCGGGGAACTCCTCGACGAAGAAGTGCTCGGCCAGGGTGCGGGAGACGATGATGCCGACCGCGGGTTGCGCCAACATCTCCTGGGCCATCTGGAGGAGAGGCTCGTCTTCGGTGACGGTGAGCGGCGGCGGGCACATGTCGCGCCGGAGGAGATCGGCGACAGTGGCCTCATACGGATCAAGGTCGGTGGAGTCGGCCATGGGTCTGCTACGTTCGTTCCGCCGACGCCCCGGCCGGCTCGCAGGTGACAAGTGGAAAATACTGGATGGCGGGCGAAAGCCCAAGCCCCGCGGATTAGTCGTCGAGGGCGGCGAGGACTCTGGCGGCGGCCTGGCCGTAGTCGATCGCCGAGAATGTAGGGGTGGGTCGGGGCGCCGGGGCTCTGCACGACGACCAGGTCGGAATCGCGGCAGACCATGATGACCTGGTAGCCGGCGCCGATGGCGGCGAAGCAATTGCGGGGCAGCTCGGTCCAGGTGCGGCCCTGGTCGTTGCACCAGAAGCCGAGGCCGTAGCGCCACCCTGCTTCGGGCTCGGCGGCTTTGACCATGTCGGAGACGACGGTGGCTTCGCGGAGCCAGGCGGCGGGGACGATTTGTTGGCCGTCCCAGACGCCGTCGTTGAGCCAGAGAAAGCCGAGCCGGGCCATATCGCGGGCGGTGCACTCCAAGATCGTGGCGTAGCCGAAGACGCCCTTGCGAGCGACATCGGACATGGCGAAGTTCTGGTAACGCCAGGTCCAGGATCCGCCAATGGGGTCGCGAATCCAACGGTCGAAAAGGCTGCCGATGCCGGGTCCGGCCTCGGGGTCGGAGGTCTTGTAGGCGTTGTAGGTGGCGGCGATGGCGTGGGAGAGGATGTTCATGCCGAAGGTCTGGTAGTGGAACTTCTGGCCGGGGGCTTCGCCGGGCTTCATGTAGCCGGAGGTGTTGCCGATGAGCTGGCGGAAGGTGATGGCGGCGTTTTCGGGGAAGGCGTGGCGGCCAGGCTTGGGTCCGAAGCCTTCGGGGACGTCCATCAACTCGGGGTAATAGTCGACGACCGGGTCGTCGGCAGAGCCGATGCGGCCGTCGGCGATGGTTATGGCGAGGGTGGAGGAGAGCGTGGATTTCCAGGCGGAGGCCTGGTACTGACGCTCATCGACCGGGACGCCCTGGTTCCATTCGGCGGCGATTCGGCCGTGGCGGACGACGAGGAGGCGGTAGGGGTTGTCGCCGGCGATCCCGGTCTGCCACCGGCCGACAGCGGCGAGCTTGTCCGAATCAAAGCCTAGTTCGGCGGGGTCGGCGGTCTGCCAGTCGCTTCCAGGGAAGACGCCCATCACCAGGCGGGGTCGGTGTCGTTGAAGTCGTTCTTGGTGAGGAGGTCGCCGAACTGGCCGCGCTCGGGCGGGTTCTCCAGGTCGAGGATCAGGATGTCGCGGGTGTTGACCATGTCGCCGGCCTGGCGGGTGTAGATCAGGCCGGTGCCGTCGGGCGAGGGCGCCGGGAAGCCTACGGCGATGAAGCTCTGCAGGTAGATGATGGTCTGGACTTCGGAGCCGTCGAAGCGGGTGACGAACATGAAGGAGCCGCCGCCGAGGTCGTTGACGAGACCCTTGCGGGTGCAGGGCTCGGCGAGGACATCGCCGAAGGCCGAGGCGCCGGCGGCGCCGGCGTCGATGACGTAGGCGGTCCAGGCGTGATTGTCGTCTTTGTTGGCGACGCAGGGAAACAGGATGCCCTCTTCGCGGACGGTGCCGTCGGGCTCGACGGCGACGGCTTCGCGGCCTTCGTTGTCGACCACCAGGACGTACTCGCCGTCGGGCGACCAGAAGGCGCGGCCGAGGGCGCCGCTGTGGATGACTTCTTCGTTGAATGGCGCGGCGAATTCGATGATGACCAGCTCGGATTCGTCGCGGACGACGGCTAGCCGGATCCCGTCGGGACTGAACGCGGGGTAGAGGTCGTTGGAGCCGGCGACGCCGGAGATTTGTTGCAGGCCGGAGCCGTCGATGCGCATCAAGAAGGTGGCCCATAGGCCGGTGCGCAGCGAAGAAAAGGCCAGGTACGCGCCGTCGGGGGAGAACGCCGGCCAGCGGTCGGCGGCGGCGTCGTTGGTCAGGCGGGCGACGTCGGATCCGTCGATTTTGGCGGTGTAAATCTCGAGGTTGCCGTCGCGGTCGGAGGCGAAGGCGAAGAGGTCGCCGGAGCGCTGGTCGGAGGAAATCTCGAGGGCGAAAGGATCGACCTCTTGGACGGGCATTCCGGCGCCATCTTCAATCGACTCGGGCGGCGGCGCTGGCACGCTCTTCTCTGCCGTCTCCGTCGCCGGCCTGGTCGGGGCGGGGGTCGGCGCTGCGGGGGCGGCCCTGGCGGCGGGCGCTGCGACGGCGGCGGCGGTCTCGGCCGCGACGGGAGCTTCGGCGTCGCTGCCGCCACAGGCGACCAGCGCGATTGCCAGGAGGAGGGTGAGGATCGCGGTGTAGATGTGGACTCGGCGCATTTCTTCCCCCCTCGGTAGGCGCGCGGTCGGCCCCCCGGTCATTCTGCCCGGATCGTAGGGCGGGCACCAGAGGACGTGACTACCTTTAGGTCTACCGGGCGCTTAGAATCGGCGGACAAACAGCGCAGGCAGGGAGTGGACGGACATGGCGACGAGATATCGCGATCGGGATACGCGGGGCCGGAAGATCGAGTCGCAGGAGGATCGCGATCGCCTGGCCTGGTGGTCGGAAGCCCGGTTCGGGATGTTCATCCACTGGGGGCTGTACTCGAGCCTGGCGGGCAGGTGGGACGGCAAGGACGTGGACGGCCTGGCGGAATGGATCATGTTCAACGCGCAGATTCCGGTGGCGGACTACGAGAAGCTGGCGCCGGAGTTCAATCCGGTGAAGTTCGACGCGCGGGAGTGGGTGGCGGTGGCGAAGGACGCGGGGGCGAAGTACCTGGTGTTCACGTCGAAGCATCATGATGGGTTCGCGCTGTACGACTCGGCGGTGAGTGACTACGACATCGTGGACGCGACGCCGTATGCACGGGATCCGGCGAAAGACCTGGCGGAGGCCTGCCGGGAGGCGGGGATGCCGCTGTGTTTCTACTACTCGCAGGACCAGGACTGGCACCGGGCGGACGCGTCGGGGAATACCTGGGATTTCACGCAACCCTATGAAGAGCGGGATTTCGCAGGTTACCTGGAGGAGAAGGTGAAGCCGCAGGTCAGGGAAATCCTGACTCAGTACGGGCCGATCGGATTGATCTGGTTTGACACGCCGATCCTTATTACCCGCGAGCAGAGTGTGGACCTGGTGGGGTTCGTGCACGAGCTGCAGCCGGACTGCCTGGTGAGCGGGCGGGTCGGAAACGGGGTGGCGGACTACGGGAATATGGGCGATAACGAGATTCCGAGCGGGGTGGTGGACGGGGTCTGGGAGACGCCGGCGACGATGAACGATACGTGGGCGTTCAAGACGAGCGATCACAATTGGAAATCAGTGGGGACGCTGCTGCATCTGCTGGTGGACCTGGCCGGCAAGGGTGTGAATTACCTGCTGAACGTGGGGCCGACGGCGGAGGGTGAGATCCCGGCGGTGAGCGCGGAACGGATGCGGGCGATCGGGGATTGGCTGGAGGTGAACGGGGAGGCGATTTATGGGACGGAGCCGAGTCCGTTTCCGTACTCGTTCGACTGGGGGGCGGTGACGGTGAAGGGGAAGAAGTTGTTTTTGATGTTCAAGGATTGGCCGGGGGCGGAGTTCAGGTTGCACGGGCTGCGCAGCACGGTACAGAAGGTGTATCTGCTGGCCGAGCCGGGGACGGCGGCGGAGGCTGCGCAGGAGGCGAACGCGGGCGGGGAGCACGACATGCTGCGGCTTTCGCTGCCGGCGAAGGCGCCAGACGAGAACGTGAGCGTGGTGGTGCTGGACCTGGACGGCGCGCCCCAGGTTGAGCCGCTGGCGATGCAGCAGCCGGACGGGACGATCCGCCTGATTCCAAGTATGGCCGAGCGGCACGGACCGACCGACGACGCGATTGAGATCGGCCAGAGCGGGATGACTCAGAATTGGTACAACACGGAGCATTCGTTGAGCTGGCAGTTCAAGGTGAGCCGGCCGGGAAGGTTCGCGGTGAAGGTGGTGACCGGCAGTCAGCGCGGCCTGCATGTGTGGGAGGGCGGGCACCGGGTGATGGTGGGAGTCGGGGGGGATTCGCTGGCCGGGGATTTGACGGCCGATGAGGCGATCAGAAGCGCCCACGCCGAATATTTCCCGCAGTTCGCGACGCGCCTGGGCGAGGTGGAGATCGATGCGGCGGGGGTGCACGAGTTGCGGCTGGAGGCGCTGACGATCGACGCGGAGTCGCGGGGCGGGCTGGCGGTCGTTTCGGTGGAACTGGGGTAGGGGCCTCCGCCGCTAGCCGGCGGCGAGCGGCAGATTGAGAATCTTGCGGGCCTGTTGCCAGGTGGCGACGGGGCGGTCGTGCTTGCGGCAGAGCTCGGCCGTGATCTCGACCAGCGCGGCGTTGGAAGGTGCAAAGGTATCGCGGTCAAGGCGGATGTTGTCTTCCATGCCGGTGCGGGTGTGCCCGCCCATCTCGATGCACCATTCGTTGACGATGCGCTGGGCGCGGCCGATGCCGGCGGCGCACCAGAGGGCGCCGGGCAGGAGGCGGTTGACAGTCTTGAGGTAGTAGTCGAAGACGTCGCGGTCGGCGGGCATGGCGTTGGTGACGCCCATGACGAACTGGATATACGGTAGCTGCGGGAGACGGCCGTCGGCGTACATTTTGGCGGCCTGGTGGATGTGGGAGAGATCGAAGGCTTCGATTTCGGGGCGGACGTTGTGGGTACGCATCTCGGCGGCGAGCCAGTCGACCAGGTCCGGCGGGTTCTCGTAGACCGTGGTCGGGAAGTTGTTGGAGCCAGTTGTGAGAGAGGCCATGTCGGGGGAGAGGGAGAGCATGCCGCCGCGGGCTTTGCCGGCGCCGGAACGCCCGCCGGTGGAGAACTGGATGATCATGCCGGGGCAGTGCTTGCGGAGACCGTCCAGCAGCAGGGCGAAGCGGGCCGGGTCGGAGGTGGTGGTGCCGTCGTCGTTGCGGACGTGGCAGTGGGCGATGGCGGCGCCGGCTTCAAAGGCAGCGTGGGCGCTTTCGATCTGCTCAGCGATGGTGATGGGGAGGGCGGGGTTGTTGGCTTTGGTGGGAACGGAGCCGGTGATGGCGACGCAGATGATGCAGGGTTTGCCGGCGCTCACGGAGACTCCTTTTGCAGCTCTTCGATCATGCGCAGGGTCATGGCGGGGAGATCGTAGCGCGGGGACCAGTTCCAGTCGCGGACGGCGTGGGAGTCGTCGATGTGGATGGGGAGGCTTCTCGCGATGGCGTTCCGGAGGGGATCAGGTCGGTAGCTGAAGTCAACTTCGGGAAGCCTGGCGAGGACGGCGGCGGCCATTTCGCGGGCGGTGGCGGGGATGCCGGCGACCTGGTAGACGCGGCGGGTGAGGTCTTCCGCCGGGGCGTCGTGGAGGGCGAGCAAAGCACGAACGGCGTCGTCGATGTAGATGAGCGGGCGGCCGGCGGCGGGCTCGACATAGAACTCATAGCGGCCGTTCCGTACCGCCTGCTCAAAGACCTCGGAGCAGAAGGCGGTGGCGCCACCGCCGGCGCCGCGCGGGGCGACCACCGCCGGGATGCGGAGCCCGCGAAAATCGAGCCCACAGCGATGGTGGAAGTAGACGCCGAGGCGCTCGCCGGCGACCTTGGTGGCCCCGTAGAGGCTGGCTGGCCACTGGGGAGAATCGAGCTGGACTGGCGGGGGGAGGCCGGGACCGAAGGAGGCGGTGGAGCTGGCGAAGATAACCCGGGCGACACCGTGCGCGGCCGCGTCCTGGAGGATGTGGCGGGCGCCTTCTAGGTTGACCCGCCAGGCGCGCTTTGCGTCCCGCTCGGAGTCGGCGGAAAGCAGGGCGGCGAGGTGGAAGACGGAGTCGAAGGAACCGTCCGCGAAGATGGGCTGCAGGGCGGCCGGGTCGGCGATGTCGCCAGTGAGGAGGTGGCAAAGGCGGAAGGCGGGGGAATCTTCGAGAGGCTCGGGGCGGAGATCGAGGACGGTGACGCGGTCGCCGCGTTCGGCGAGGCAGGCGGCGAGGCGGGAGCCGAGGTTGCCCATGCCGCCGGTGACGAGGACGTTCATGGGCCCCAGTGTCCCATATCGGGACGGAGGATGGACCGGGCGATGCACCGACCGGGAGTGGCGGCACTGTTGCCGAAGCCGTGCACGACGGAGCAATTGGTCGGGACGGTGGCGGAGGTTTGGGCGCGGCGGGCTATGTTTGGAGATCAGGCAGGTCGGGGATCGCCAGCGTGGAAATACGGGAAAGCGACGGGGCGCTCGGATGCCAACAACACTTCGCCCGGCGGACACGCGGGGCATCACTAACATCGACTGGCTGGACTCGCGGCACAGCTTTTCGTTCTCGCACTACCTAGATCCGGAGCGGATGAACTTCAGCGTACTGCGGGTGCTGAATGACGATCGGATCGAGCCGGGGACCGGGTTGGGCCGCCATCCGCACGCGAATATGGAAATCATCACCTACGTGCTGGAGGGCGGTCTGCGGCACGAAGACAGCGCCTGCAACGCGGAGATCCTGCCGGCCGGTAGGGTGCAGCGGATGTCGGCCGGGACCGGGGTGTTTCACTCGGAGATCAACGCCTCGCAAACCGAGCCGTGCCACTTCCTGCAGATCTGGCTGATCCCGGAACGGGAGGGCATTGCGCCAGGCTACGAGTAACTGGAGACGACGCGGGAGCAGCGGTTGAACCGGTTACTGCCGGTGGTGGTGGCGGGTGGGGATGAGGGGAGGCTGGCGATTCACCAGGACGTGACTTTCCTGCTTGGCCGGATTGAGCCGGAAGTGGGGGTGAGTCACGCGCTGGCGGCCGGCCGGTCGGCCTACCTGTTCGTGGCTTCGCGCGAGATCGAGGCGGCGGGAAAGACGCTGGTGGCCGGGAACGCGCTGGAGTACACGGGAGAGCCGGAGGTTGCAGTTCGGGGAAGGGCGATGGTGGAAGTCGTGCTGTTCGATCTGCCGGGTTAGGCGGGCCGGGGCAGAAATCTAGAGGGCGGCGCAGGCGCGATCTATGCGGTCGAGGGCTTCGTCGATGACGGCGGGGTCGTGGGCCTGGCCGAAACCGTGATGGCCGATAACGACGTCGTAGGCGTGGAAGATGACTTGCTGCTCGAAACAAGCGCGGGCGAAACGGCGTAGCAGGGCGGTGTCGCAGCCGGTGATGTCCTGGTAGGCGCGGGGCGTGAAGTCGGGTTCCTGGCCGAAGTAGAGGGCGAAGCGGGTGCCGAATCCGTTGACGCTGCAGGGGATGCCGTGGCGGGCGAAGACTTCGCGTAGCCCGGAATAGAGGCGGTCGGCCATGGCCAGGGTGCCGGTGGGGACGTCGTAGAAGCCGGGTTTGGCGAGCTCTTCGGGGGTGGCAAGGGCGGCGAGGACGCCGAAGAGGTGGCCGGAGAAGGTGCCGCTGTGGGCGGCGGTGCCGAAGGGGCTGAAGGATTCCATGACTTCGCGCTTGCCGGCGATGACGGAAATGGGCACGCCGTTGGCGAGGGCTTTGCCGAGGAGGGTGATGTCGGGAGTGACGCCGAAATGCCTCTGGGCGCAACCGATGCCGGTGCGGAATCCGGAGAGAATCTCGTCGAAGATCAGGACGGTGCCGGCACGGGTGGCGAGGTCGCGGACCGCGCGCAGGAAGTTGGGATCGGGGAGGATGCAGCCAGCGTTGTAGTGGACCGGCTCCATGATGACAGCGGCGAGCTCGGGGCCGTGCCGCTGGAAGGCCAGTTCGACGGCAGCGAGGTCGTTCCAGAGAGCGACCAGGACCTGGTCGGCGAAGACCCCGGGGACGCCACCGGAGTCGACGATGGGCTCGAGTAGCTGCCCGTGAGCAGGGGGCGGGGAGGCGGGTGGGTACTGAAGACGACGAGTTCGTGGAGGCCGTGGAAATGGCCTTCGAATTTCAAGATCTTGTCGCGGCCGGTGTGGGCGCGGGCAAGACGGATGGCGGACATGGTGGAGTCGGGATCGGTGTTCATGATCGTAGCCCCTGCACCTCCGGGAATGTACGGCGCGCGCCGCGAGGAGAGGGTAGCGGAAAGGAAATGTGGACCCGGGTGGGGAGCTTGGATCGAAAGGGCGCGGTGGGGCCGGTATTGGTGGAGTCGCGGGTCCGTGGGTGGCGCCGGCTAGAGGATCCAGCCGGTGCGGCGGCGGAGGAGACCGAAGATGAGGCGGGGGATGAGGGCGGAGATGCG
>JASLPR010000046.1 GCA_030744875.1 Chloroflexota bacterium | reverse complement strand
CGGTCGGACCGCCCCAGGTGAGTGAAGGTCCCCTGCATGTGCAGCTCTTCGGCGGCAACAATCCGCTCTGCCAGCCCGACTGCCGCGTCCGCCGCCGCCCCCAGCCGCCCCATGCCGGTTTCGATCTTCAGATGCACCGGTACGATCTGCCGCTGCGCCGCCGCCGCGCGGACCAGCGCGTCGATGCCGCGCTCGTCGAACACCGTCAGCGCGCAGCCGCTCAGCACCGCCTGGCGGGATTCCGCCGGCGCCGTCGCCCCGAGCACCAGCACCGGGGCGTCAAACCCGGCCCGGCGCAGGCTGCGCGCTTCATCCAGTCGCGCCACGGCCACCCCGCCCGCCCCCGCCCGCATCGCCGCCGTCGCCACCTTCAGCGCCCCGTGCCCGTAAGCCTCCGCCTTCAACACCGCCAGCAATGCCACCTCCGGGCCTACGATCTCCTGAATCCGGCGGGCATTGGCGGCGATGGCGTCCAGGTCCACCTGCACCCACAACGGCGCGTCCGGATTTACGGTGGCGATCTGCCGCCACGCCGCCGATTGGCGGCACAGCAACTCGGGAGCCGCCTCCGGTTCGGCCATCAGCAGCCCGGTCAGCCGCTCCAGCCGGTCACGCGAAGACCCCTTCACCAGGATCGGCGTGTCCGCATCCGCCAACTCGGCCACCAGCGCTCGCGCCTGCTCGATGGTGTCCGCCTGGTGCACTTGCTCCGCCGCCAGCCCCGCCGCCCGGGCCGCTTCGTCGAAGCCCTGCCCGGCGTCGCCGAAACAGATCAACTCGCCGACCGTGCCCGCGATTGCCGGCCCCAGCCGTGCCGCCACCGTCTCCGCGGCCGCGCCCAGGTGCGGCGCTCCGCCCAGCACCGCCAGCGGCCGCGACCCGACGTCGCGAAAGTGATCCAGCGCCGCCTGCAACGAAGCTGGCCCGTTCGCGAAGGTGTCGTCATAGAGAATCCCGTGCTCACTGCTGGCCAGCTGCCGGAATCGTCCTACAACCGGCTCCAACGTGCCCAACCGCCCGGCAATCGCGGAAACATCCATCCCCAGTCCCCCGGCCAGCGCCGCCGCCGCCAGCGCGTTCTCCACGTTGTGCGCGCCCGGCAGCGGTAGAGACACCGCCGTCGACGCGCCATCCATCTCCAGCGCAAAGCGCGTCCCGTCCGCAGCCATCTCCAACCCGGCCGCCCGCACATCCACCCCCTCCGTCAGGCCATACGAGATCTTCCGACCCGCAAAACCCCCCGCCAGCCCAACCGCCGCCGGATCGTCCGCCGGGTAGATCAACAGCCCGTCGGGCGGAAGCGCCCGCACCAGCGCGCCGTGCTCGGCGGCGATCGCGTCCATCGAGCCGAAATATTCCATGTAGGTCTCGTCAAACCGGGTCAGCACGCAGATCGACGCTGGCGCCAGTTCCGCCAGCCCGGCCATTTCGCCGTAGGCATCGCTGGCCATCTCCAGAACCGCAACCGCGTGCCCCGGGTCCAGTTCGCCCAGCGCCAGCGGCAGCCCCACCAGGTCGTTGTAGTTCTCGGGATTACGGAACACCTCGAAGCGATCGGCCAGCACGTGCGCCGCGAACTCGCGCACCGAGGTCTTCCCGGCACTGCCGGTGATGCCGACGATCCGCGGTGCGAACCGGCGCAACGCCAGCGCCGCGTACCGGCGGACGGCCTCCAGTGGATCGTCCACCAGTATGCAGGGGCCGCCGCCCGGGGGCGGTTTCTCGCACAGCACCGCCGCCGCGCCCGCCCGCAGCGCTTCCCCGGTGAAGTCATGCCCATCGCCGCGATCGGTGCGAATCGCCACGAACAGGTCGCCCTCGCGGACCCGGCGGCTGTCGAAGGCGAACCCGGCGAAGCGCTCCGGCAGGCCCTCCGGCGGCGCAGCCGCACCGGTAGCGTCCAGCAGATCACCGAGATAGATCACGCCGATCCGCCCGTCGCGGCGAGCAGATCGTCGATGTATTCATTCAGTCCCGCCGATACCCCGGCCGCCCGCGCCCCGTCCCGCGCCGCCCGCAGGTACTCCCCGCAGCGCCGCTCCTGGGCCAGCCCTAGGTCCGCCAGGCCGGCCTGCGCAAATCGCTGCCGGCGCGTGGCCAGGGTCCCGGCGTAGTCCAGCGCCCGCGTCACCGCCGCCAGATTCAAGCCCTGCGTTCCACCCGGCAACTCTCCGTCAATTCCCATCTCCCCGAGGTACTGCTCGGTCAACTCCGCCTGTAGCCCCACATCCCCACCCGGATAGATCATGAGCTCCGCCAAGTCCAACTCCGCCGGGCCGATCGACACCGTCTCCATGTCCACGATCCGCTGCGAGCCGTCGGCTACGGTGCAGATATTCAGCGGCGAAAATGAGTTATGGATCACCCGCCCCGGCGCCTGCAGCAGCGGCCGGATCACTTCTTTGCGAAAAGCCGCCCGCACCGTCCCCGGCGCTCGCCCACCTTCCCCACCCAGCCGGCCAACCGCGATATCGAACCTGCGCAGTAGCGTCGCCGCGTTCACCCGGTCCAGCACCGAACTCCGACACACCGCGCGAAAGATCCCCGAATACTCATCCACCACCCGGTGGAACCGCGCCAGCAGGTCCACGCTCCGTCCCAGCAACCTCCGCCGCTCCACCGCGCTGCGATACAGATCGTGATGCAGCGGCCGGTCGCCCAGGTCCTCCAGGATCAGGCAGGCCGAGTGCCCGGCGATGATCCGCCCGCCGTAGGCTCGCGGCGCCAGCCCCGGCGCGTAGCGACCCAGCAGGTCCAGCACCCGCTCCTCGCGGCGAAAGCGGTGATCGAAATACTCGTCCGCCTGCTCGTGGTACGACTTCACCACGTAGCTGGCCGCGTTGCCGCTCCGTTCCGGCAGAGCCAGCCGCCAGATTGAGTGCCGCGACTCCGGTGTCACCACCGACCATTCCATTTCCTCCGGATCGACGATCCCGGTCATCCCCAGGATTTCAAGCACCGAGTCGGGCGACGGGTGTTCGGCGGGTCCGGCGTAGCTCATGGCGAACCTTTCTCCGCTTCGATTGCGGCTACGACTGCGTCGAAATGTCGGCACGCCTCGGCCGGATTCAGCGCCCGATCCAGCGGCAGGCCGTCGGTCGCGGGATCATTGTCGCCTATCGGGTAGCTCCGCGCCGTCAGCGCCGGTCGCATTCCGAGCCAGGCCCGCTTCCAGCCGTGGGTCAGCCGCAGTTGCCGCATGCCGGACTCTTCGCTAATCGAGAGCCACGCCGGGCGTAGGCTGGCGAAGCCCAGCCACAGACTGACCAGCAGGGCCACGCCCGCCGCGTAGAGCGCCACCGCCCCGCCCCCCACCCCAATCCACGCCACCAGCACAGCCACGGCCGCCACAACCGCCCCCAGGGCCCACAGCAGCAGCACCAGCGTCATTCGTCCCAGTCCGATCAATTCCAGGTGATGGTGCAGCGGCGCGGCAACGAAGGGCAGCGGGAACGCCGAATAGTGCACCGTCCGGTGGTCCGGGCCACCCAGCCGCGCCGAGCGTCGGTACAGCGGAACCAGAATCTTCGCCTGCACAACCGAAGAGGCGCCCTCCAGCAAGAAGATTCCGGCCATGAGTGGCAGCAGCAGATCCACCCCGCCGGCCACCGCGCCGGCAGTCAGCAGGCCGCCGAGTAGCAGCGCGCCGCTGTCCCCCAGATACACCCGCGCCCGGCGTTTGTCCGGGCCGCGCGGCACCCACGCCGACGGCATGTTCAGCAGCAACACCCCGAGAGCCGCCCCGCCCACCGCCCAACCGCCCGCCGCCGCGGTCCCGGCCGCCAGGGCCAGCCCGACCGCCGCCACCACCCCCAACCCCGAAGTCAGCCCATCGACCCCGTCGCTGATCCCAGTGGACACCGCCACGGCCAGGAAGAGCGCGAACAGCCACCCGCCAAACATCAGGTCTCCAGCGGTGCCGAAGCCGGTCCAGCGCCGCAGGCTCAGCCCCGACTCCGGCGTTTCGACCCCCACAATCA
>JASLPR010000045.1 GCA_030744875.1 Chloroflexota bacterium | reverse complement strand
GGTCTTGAAGCCCATGTCGTCGCCAATGAAGAGCCCGCCGACCTCGTCCATGTCCAGCGCTCGCTCGGCCACTGGAGTGAAGATATCGGCGCAACGCTCAAACAAAGCGGCCACCAGATCCGGGTCTTCGTGCAGCGCAATCGCGAACGGCGAGTAGCCCATTAGCCACATCACCGGCTCCAGCGCGCCCTCGGTTTTTGTCAGGATCTTCATGCCCGCCGGCAGGAGCTCCGCGGTCAGGTCGATCTCAGCGTAATCGGTATCCTCAGCCGTCGGCCAGTCGAATTCCCGAAACGCATCCCATGTGTTCACGGTGCCCAGTTCAGAGACCACCCAGGTGCGCTCTTCGCGCTCCAGGTCGGCCGTATCCCCGGCCGCCGCCCGCGCGTACTTCAACGACGGCCCCGCGCCGACGCACACTGCGTCGTAGCCGAGCTGCGACCAGAACTCGACTCTCATCTCGGCGAAGCGCAGTTTGTCCGCTTCGGTGATGGGAGTGTCGATCGGCTCCCCTACTACGGTAGAGATGACTTCCGGGTCGGCAAACAACTCCAGCAGCGAGACGCGATCGGTCTCGCCCTCGCCCATCAAGGCTGCCTTCAGACGTTCGAAATCCGGTGCACGCATCTTCGATTCCCCCTGCTACCGACCAAGCAGATGCTCGACGCGATTCGGCGACCAACGCGAGCACCTCGGCGAGGGTAACAGAGCGCCCCGGGTCGATATCGGTCGCCGCGGCGGGACTGCTCCCTCCGGCAGACAGATTGCCAGGCCGGCGGCGACCAGCGCCACCCGGCTCCGGTCGCAAACCGGAGCCAAATCCCCTAACGCGTCCGACTTCGGAAAGCTAAACTCCGAGCAACCGCGCCCGCGCCCGCCAACATCCCGGCCGCCACACGGCCGGCCCGGCGGACCGGGGAGGTGATGGAATACAGTTTGCCGAGGAGAAATGCCCAGATGAGATCCGACCTCAACCCTCGCTGGCCAGTTCTCAAGTCCTACGATGCCGGCCATCTTCTACGGATTGCACTGCCTCTCGGAGGCATAGGCACCGGTACCGTGTCTCTCGGCGGCCCCGGCGACCTTCGCGACTGGGAAATTGTCAACCGTCCCGCCAAAGGCTGGCGACCCGGCGATCGCCGCCCCGGCCTGCCCCGAGCCTCTGTGTTTCAGCAGCGAACCAACACCTTCTTCGCCCTCTGCGCCCGTCCCGAGGGTGGCGAGGCCGTAGCCCGGGCCATTGAAGGGCCGGTGGATCTAACCGAATACGAAGGCTCCCACGGTGCCCGCGCCACCAACAGCCGCCTGCCCCGTTTCGGCAACTGCGAATTCCACGCCGCGTACCCCTTCGGCCAGGTGACGCTCACGGACCCCAACGTTCCCCTGGACGTCCGCCTCGAAGCATTCAATCCTTTCATCCCCGGCGACACCGACGCGAGCAGCATTCCGGCAGCCGTGTTTCGCTTCGTCCTTTCCAACCCCGGCTCCGTCCCGGTTGAAGCCGCCGTCTGCGGGAATCTGGAGAACTTCATCGGCACCGATGGCTTCCTCGGCGAACCTTCCAACAACACAAATGAATTCCGTGACGATGTTGTGCGCGGCATCTTCATGCAGGGAGGCGATGTCCCGAAGAACAGCGAGCAGTGGGGCACCATGGCCCTCACGACCACCGCCACCGATGTCACCTATCGCACCGTCTGGCCGATCCTGACATGGGGGGATACGCTACTCGACTTCTGGGATGACTTTTCCGATGACGGTCGCCTCGAGCCCCGCTCCGCCGCCCCCGCCGAAGACCGCCCCCTGATGGAGTTTGAAAAGGGCGCCGCCGACTCCCCGATCGGTTCCCTCTCCGCTTCCGTCACTGTCCCTGCCGGCGATTCCGTCGAAATCACCTTCCTCCTTAGCTGGCATTTCCCCAACCGACTCACCTGGGATCAGGCTCGTGAATGCGGACCCGACGGCGACTGCGATTGCGGTGATGACGAAGTCAGTAAGGACTTCATTGGCAACTACTACACGACTCAGTACGCCGACGCTTGGGACGTCGCCTCCCGCACCGCCGACACCCTGGAAGATCTGGAAGATCGCACCATTGCCTTCGTCAGGGCCTTCGTGGACAGCGATCTGCCCGATGTCGTCAAAGAAGCCGCCCTCTTCAACCTCAGCACGCTGCGAACGCAGACCTGTTTTCGTACCCCTGATGGACGCTTCTACGGCTGGGAAGGCACCTTCGACGACATGGGTTGCTGCCCGGGATCCTGCACCCACGTATGGAACTATGAGCAGTCCACAGCGTTCCTCTTCGGCGATCTCTCACGCACTATGCGCGACGTTGAATTCAGCCACGCCACCAACGACGCCGGCCTGATGTCTTTCCGCATCGACCTCCCGCTCACGGAGCGATCCCACAACTGGAGGTTCGCCGCGGCCGACGGTCAGATGGGCTGCATCATGAAGTTGTACCGCGACTGGCAACTCTGCGGCGACGACGACTTCTTACGCGCTCAGTGGCCGGGGGCCCGCCGGGCGCTCGAATTCTGCTGGGTCGACGGTGGCTGGGATGCCGACCAGGACGGCGTGATGGAAGGCTGCCAACACAACACCATGGACGTCGAGTACTACGGGCCGAATCCGCAGATGACCGGCTGGTACCTGGGCGCGCTCCGCTCGGCTGAAGAGATGGCCCGCTACCTCGACGAAGATGACCTGGCCGAAAAGTGCCGCCGGCTTTTCGAGAGCGGCCGCGACTGGATGGACGCCAACCTGTTCAACGGCGAATACTACGAACACGAAGTCCGTCCCCAGCCGGACCTCACGAAGATAGCCCCCGGACTCCGCCACGAGACCATGGGCGCGCGGGACATGAACGCCCCCGAACTGCAGCTAGCCTCCGGATGTCTCGTCGACCAGCTGGTCGGCCAGTCCTTCGCCTCCGTTGCCGGGCTTGGCTACCTGCACGATCCCGAGAAGATCGACGCCACGCTGCAGGCGATCATGAAATACAACTTCCGTGACAGCCTCAGCTCCCACTTCAATCACATGCGCGACTTCGCCCTCGGTGACGAGGCCGCCCTGCTCATGGCCAGCTACCCCCACGATCGTCCCGAGCGCCCCTTCCCCTACTACAACGAAGTCATGACTGGCTTCGAGTACACCGCCGCCATCGGCATGCTCTACGAGGGGCAGCACGAGGATGGTCTGCGGGTCATCGAGGCCGTCCGCGAGCGCTACGACGGACTCCGTCGTAGTCCCTTCGACGAGGCAGAGTGTGGCCACCACTACGCTCGGGCCATGATCGCCTGGGCCGCCGTCCTCGCCCTCACCGGTTTCCAGTATTCCGGCGTGAGCAAGTCGATGACCTTCGCTGCCCATCCCGGTTCCCACTTCTGGTCTAACGGTTCCGCCTGGGGCGTCTGCCGGCAGTCGTCACCGAACGGTTCCACCACTGTGGAGCTCGAAGTGCTCGGTGGTTCCGTCGAGCTTTCCCACTTCGCTCTCACCGGCGTCGGCGAGGTCACATTCGACTCCCCCACCGTCGTCAACGCCGGCGATACCTTCGACATGCGTCTGGGGTTCTGAGAGCCTCCCGGCGTCCGGAACTCGATCTCGCAGACGCCATCGCCCTGCTCGCCGGCATCGATCGGTAACTCTCCGGGGATTGCCGTCCGCGCCGGTTCCGGGCGTCGAACCCGCCCCCTGCTTCGTTATCATTGACTCCATGAGTTCATCTGATCCGGGCAGTTCTGCCCCCGCCATCCTCTGGCGTCCCGCCGCCGACGCTCGCGAGCGCACCGACCTCGGGCAGTTCTGGGATCTCGCCGAACATCGTTCCGGGCGGGACCTTCCTGGCTACGCCGCGCTGCACCGCTGGTCGGTCGACGATCGCGAGGCCTTCTGGGGTCTATACGCCGAATTCTCCGGCATCGAATTCACCACCCCTGCCGACCGCGTCCACGGGCCCGACCGGATGCCCGGCACCGAGTGGTTTCCCGGCGCGCGCCTTAACTACGCCGCTAATATCCTGCAACGGCGCGACGACCGCTCGGCCATCATCGCCCGCAGCGAGTCCGGCGCCACCCGCACGCTCACCTTCGCCGGGCTTTACGACGCGGTCTCCACCTGCGCCGCCGCCTTGCGCGCAGCCGGCGTCGTAAAAGGCGATCGCGTCGCGGCCTTCATGGCCAACGTCCCGGAGACGGTCATCGCCTTCCTCGCCACCGCGTCCATCGGCGCCATCTGGAGTTCCTGCTCGCCCGACTTCGGCGCCGCCGCTGCTGCCGACCGCCTCGGGCAGATCGAGCCTAGAGTGCTCTTCGCCAACGACCGCTACCTCTACGGCGCCAAAGAGTTTGACTGCCGCCCCACGGTGCGCACCCTGCTGGCGGCCATGCCGGCCGTCGAAGTCGCCGTCCTGATCCCCTACGATGCCGCTGTCGAAGCCGATTCCGAGCCTGGTTGGATCGCCTGGACTGACTTCACCGACCGTGCGCCGACCGAAATCGACTTCGCGCCGCTCCCGTTCGATCATCCTCTATATATCCTCTACTCCTCCGGCACCACCGGCCCGCCCAAGTGCATGGTCCACGGCGCCGGCGGCACCCTCATCCAGCACCGCAAAGAGCACCAACTCCACACCGACCTCCACGAAGACGACGTGCTGCTTTATGTAACCACCTGCGGCTGGATGATGTGGAACTGGCTGGTCTCGGCGCTCGCCGGCGGGACCACGATTGTCCTCTACGACGGCAGTCCCGGGCATCCTGACCTCGAGGCTATGTGGCGGATGACTGCCGAACTGGGCATCACCGTCTTCGGCACCAGCGCCCCGTTCATCGAAGCTGGCCTGCGCGCCGGCCTCTCGCCGCGAGTCAGTTCTGACCTTTCCGGCCTGCGCGCCGTTCTCTCCACCGGTGCGCCGCTGTCGCCGGCCGGGTTCCGCTGGACCCACGAGCACCTCGGCGAGCACGTCCAGATGGCCTCCATTTCCGGCGGTACCGACATCGTCTCCTGCTTCGTCCTCGGCAACCCCCTGCTGCCGGTCTATGAAGGGGAGATCCAGTGCGTCGGGCTCGGCCTCGATGTCGTCGCCCTCGACGAGGACGGCCAGGAACTGGTCAGCGAAAAGGGCGAACTGGTCTGCCGGCGGCCGTTCCCGGCCATGCCGGTCGCCTTCTGGAACGATCCTGACGGCGACAAATACCGCGACGCCTACTTCGCCGAATATCCGGGAATGTGGCGCCACGGCGACTTTGTCGAGATAACCGCCCGCGGCACGGTCATCATTTACGGACGTAGCGACGCAACCCTTAAGCCCAGCGGCGTCCGCATCGGCACCGCCGAAATCTACCGCCCGTTACAGGGCTTCCCGTGGATTGCCGGCGCGGTAGCCAGCGCCGTGGTTAGAGCGCAGGGCGACGAAATCGTGTTGTTCGTGCAACTCGCCGCCGGCGAAAATTTGACCGACGTGCGGATCGACAAGATCCGGGCCACGATTCGCCGCGAGGCGTCGCCCCGGCATGTCCCGCACCGGGTTATGGCGGTGTCCGACATTCCCCGCACCCGCAACGGCAAAGTTGCCGAAGCCGCGGTCGCCCGCATGCTGCGTGGCGATTCCGCCGACAACCGCGCCGCCCTGGCAAACCCCGAATGTCTTGACGAGTTCGTCGCCGCCCGCCAGACCCTCCTGAAAGCGCAAGTGTAAATGACCCCTGATCCGGTAATCATCCTCGCCAAACGCACCGCCATCGGCCGCCTCTTGGGCGCTCTCAGCGACCTGTCCGCCGTCGATCTCGGCGCGCAACTTGCCCGCCGGACCCTGGCCGCCGCCGGCGTCGATCCCGCCGCCATCCAGCAAACTATCCTCGGCTGCGTCCTACAGGCCGGTCAGGGCATGAACGTTGCCCGCCAGGTCGCCATCGCCGTCGGCATCCCCGAATCGCGGCCCGCCTTCACCATCAACCAGGTCTGCGGCAGCGGACTCAAGAGCGTCGAACTGGCCGCGCAGCAGATTCGCCTCGGCGAGGCCGACCTGGTCCTTGCTGGCGGCGTAGAGAGCATGAGCCGCGCCCCCTTCCTGCTACAGGGCTGGCGCGGCCGCGGACAGCACTCCGAAACCACCCTCCTAGACAGCCTCTACCGCGACGGCCTGCTCGATAGTTTTGAGGGCATCCACATGGGCATCACCGCCGAGCGCCTGGCCGCCGATTTCGACATCAGCCGGGAAGCCCAGGACGCCTACGCCGCCGAAAGCCAATCCCGCTACCGGGAGGCGCAAGAATCACTGGCCGAAGAAATTCTGCCCATCGATACCGCCGTCGGCGCTTTTTCCGTCGACGAGCACCCGCGTCAGACCTCCCCCGAAAAGCTTGCCAATCTGGCCCCCACCTTCCAGCCTGACGGCAGCGTCACCGTCGGCAACTCCTCCGGCCTCAACGACGGTGCCGCCATCGTGCTCGTTGCCGACCGCGACTGGGCCGATGCCAACTCCCTCGCCTACAACTTCGCGTTGCGCGGCTTCGTCAACGTCGGACTCGACCCCGGCCGCATGGGACTTGGCCCGGTCGACGCGATTCGCGGACTCCGGGAGCGCTTTGACATCACCGATGCTGACATCGACCTCTGCGAAATAAACGAAGCCTTCGCCGCCCAGACCCTGGCGGTATTGAAGGCGCTCGATCTGGACGCCGCAAAGGTCAACGTCAACGGCGGCGCCATCGCTCTCGGCCATCCACTCGGCGCCAGCGGCGCCCGCATCCTCGTCACCCTGCTCCACGAACTGAAACGCCGCGACGCCCGCCGCGGCATCGCCTCGCTCTGCATCGGCGGCGGCATGGGCATCGCCGCTCTCGTCGAAGCCCCCTGATCCCGGTGAGCCCTTCTCGGCCCGGCACACCCGATTTCGTCCCCGGGCCGCCCCACCGATACACTCGCAGCGGGGTAATAGCCGCGTTTCGTGACCGGCCGGCCGGCAGGGGCAGAACCAGGGCTTGAACAGCGAGAACCGACGGTTGCGCGAATCCAATCGCCGCAAGCGCCCCTGGAATCGCTGGGGCCCCTACCGCGGCGAGCGCCAGTGGAGCACAGTCCGCGAGGACTTTAGCGCCTGGGAGCACTTCTCCTTCGAAGACGCCGACCGCCGCGCCTACCTATCGTAGTGTATGAACCTCCGACAGCGTGCCGGCCTCTATTCGGTCGAATTTCCCTCTGTCCTTGGCATCGATGGCTCCGCGGATGGGGATGCCTGGCGGCATAATAATATGTTGAGCGGCGGTGGCCGTCGCGACCGGGGATTCGACTCCGACGTGGAGGAAGACGCTTGAGCATGACCAATCGGAATGGGGATGAACGCGCGCCGATCGCCTCAACCGATAGACCCAACGTCATTTTCATTCTCAGCGATGACCAGGGTATCTGGGCCGCCGGCTGCTACGGGAATCCCGAGATTCGCACGCCCAATATCGACCGCCTGGCGGCTGCCGGGGTGCAGTTTGCGAACTTCTTCGCATCCACGCCGGTCTGCTCGCCGAGCCGGGCGACGTACCTCACCGGTCGGATCGCGTCACAGAACGGGGTGCACGACTGGATTCGGGGCCAGGAGGTGGGCCCGAGTGCTCCGCTCTACCTGGACGGCGAGGTCTGCTACACGGACATCCTGGCGGAGGCCGGGTGGACCTGCGGGATAAGCGGCAAATGGCACCTGGGCGCGAGCCAGCTTGCCCAACATGGCTTCAGCCACTGGTTCGTGCATCAGTTTGGCGGCGGATTGTACAACAACGCGCCGATGGTGCGGAACGGGCAGCTGGTAGACGAGCCCGGCTACGTGACGAACGTCATCACCGACGACGCGCTGGCGTTCATCGATCGGCACGGTGCCGGACCGGATCCGTTCTACCTGAGCGTGCACTACACGGCGCCGCACAGCCCGTGGACCGGGCACCCGCAGGAGATCGTCGATTCCTACGATGATTGCGAGTTCGAGTCGTGTCCGCAGGAGCCATTGCACCCCTGGGCCACCGACTTCACGAAGCAGTTCATGGGCAACCGGGAGATGCTGAAGGGGTACTTTGCCGCGGTCACCGCGATGGACACGGATGTGGGCCGAATCGTGGACCGGCTGGAAGAACTGGGCATTGCGAAGACGACCCTGATGATATTCGCCGGCGACAACGGCTTTAGCTGCGGTCACCACGGATTCTGGGGCAAGGGAAACGGAACGTCGCCGCTGAATATGTACGAGAACTCGGTGAAGGTCCCCTTCATCGTGAGCCAGCCGGGTCGGATACCGGCGGGAGCGGTGGAAGAAGCACTGGTCAGCAACTACGACTTCATGCCCACGCTGATCGACTATCTGGACCTGGAATTGCCACAAGACCGAAACTTGCCGGGACGCAGCTTCCTGGCGGAGCTGCTGGGAGGCGAATCCGGCGGCCGGGAGCATGTGGTGGTCTATGACGAATACGGGCCGACGCGGATGGTCCGGAACGCGCGCTGGAAGTACGTGCACCGCTACCCCGATGGTCCCAACGAGCTTTTCGATCTCGAGTCTGATCCCGGCGAACGCAACAATTTGATCGAAGCCGGGGAGCATGCCCGCCGGATCGCAGAGATGCGTGGGGTGCTGGAGGATTGGTTCACGACGTACGTCGATCCCGAGAAGGACGGCGTGAGGCACGAGATCACTGGCGCCGGGCAACTGGGGCCGATCCGTTCAACTGGGAACGTTGACGCGGAGTTCTTTGCAGGCGATCCGTGGTCGGCGGGGCCGGGAGGCTGGGAAGGAGATGAGGGGCAAAGCCGGATCTAGAACCGGCCGGCTTGGTCCGGGCCAGCGCGCCCGGCCAATCACCGGCCTCCGACCGACCGGCCGCTACGGCAGCGCGAACCCCCGCGCCACGTCGTCCAGGATCAGCACCCAGTCGTAGCCCGCGCCCTTCTTCGGCGGGAAGAACCAGCGGTTGGCCTGTGCGGGAAACTTGCCGATCACCTCGCTAACCCCGCTGCGCGGGTCAAACCACGCCGCCCGGATGCTTTCCCCGGACATCTTCTCCATGTCCACGCAGACCGGGAACCCGTGCGAGGTGTACACGAAGGCGTATCCGCCGTCCGCCCCCCGCGTCGCCAGCACGTGCCCCGCGTCCGCCTCGCGATCGACAATGGCAACCAGGTCCTGATCCGGGATCCGGTCCAGGAACGGTCTTGACTCGATCAGCCGCCGCAGGAACTTCATCATGTGCGACCCCGGCAAGTTCATCGCGATCTTCCACGGCGTCCGCGCCCCAAACGTCGGCTCCTCGCCGCCCGGGTTCCAGAACATGAAGACGTCATTGCAGCCATAGGCATGCCCGAAGGCCCCGGCAAAGACCGCCCAGTACGCCTGCTTGCGTACCTGCCAGGCATCCGCCCGCGGATAGCCGTCGCGCAGGAACTGCGGCATCTCCTCGTACATCGGCTCGCCGTCCACGATCGGCTTCGGCGGGTCCAGCGCGTAGTCCCTGGCGATCATCTCGTAGTTCGGGTAGTCCAGCAGGTGTCCCGACTGGATCATGTTGAAGTCCAGCCAGTCGGCGTCATGAAACGCGTCCGACGAACCCAGCGGTGGGGTGGGGTGGAAGGTCCTCAGCCCCCGTCCGCCGTCGCCCTCGGCAATCCCCTCCGCCTGTTCCGTGAACACTTCCTGGGTCCGGCCCGCCTTCTGATCGCCGCCGGTGATCCAGATCATCGGCTTGTCCGCGTAGCGCTCGCCCAGGAACCGGCCGTACTGCCGGGCGTTGCTCATGTTCACCAGCGGCGCTTCTACGAAATACTCGCCCCCCGGGTTCACCCCGGTCACGATGTAGCCCCAATTCGGCAGCATGCCGACATACATCCCCAATTCCTCGCAGCGATTGACCACATAGTCCACATGCTCGAAAAACGGTTCGTTCGGCCGGGTCGGATCGTTGTCCTCGAAGGCATCGTGCCCGTACTGGTTCGGTCCGAAGCGCACGTCAAGCACCACCGGCATGATCACGTTAAAGCCCTTCGCCGCCCGGTCCTCTAGGTAGAGATTGGTGTCCTCGCGATCCAGCTTGTAGAACAGCCGCCAGGCCGTATCCGCCAGGAAGAAGAACGGGCTCCCGTCTTCGTGGACCAGGAACCGCCCGTTCTCGCTGACCTTCAGTGCCTGCATCGTGCGTCCCTCCCGGATTGAAATGTCGGTTGTATTGTTGCGGCCGCGCGCTCTAGCTCAGGTCGGCCCGGTTGTTCCGCGCCACGTCGCCCAGCCAGGCCGCACTCGGCTTCGGCGTCCGCACCTGGGCCGTGCGGTCCACCGCCACGATCCCAAACGTCGGGCGGTAGCCCAGCATCCACTCGAAATTATCCAGTAGTGACCACTGGCAATAGCCGCGCACGTCGATCCCGTCGTCCAGGCAATTCTTCAGCGAACCCAGCGCCCGGCGCAGGTACTCCAGCCTTCGCCCGTCGTCCTCGGTTCCAATGCCGTTCTCCGTCACCAGCGCCGGCGACCCGGTCACGTCCACCGCGTGCCGGATGCACGCCTCCACGCACTCCGGCCAGAACTCGTAGCCCATCTGGGTCACCTCCACGCCCTCCTCCGGCCCCAGCATCCCCTCCGTCCCGTATCGGCTCCGCGAGTAACACTGCACCCCGATGAAGTCGCCATCCCCCGCCTCCCGCAGGTACACATCCTGGATCCTCTCCCGCTGCCTCTCCATCACCGCCTCGCCGCCGGGTACCGCCTGGTAGTCCGACATCGCCACCGTCATCCCGACCGGAAGATCGCCCCGCACCGCCTTGATCGCCTGCACCGCCGAGTGATGTCCCGCTATCGCCACCGGTTCAATCGCCGCCGAGTCGCCGAGCAGGAAGGCGCTGAACCGGTCGCTGCCGCTGGCCCGGGCCGCCGCCGCCAGCATCCCATCAATCGCCTCCGCCGGAATCATCGTCCCCTTGAACTCATCGATCAGCGCCGTGATGTTCAGTTCATTGATCGTGCAGGCATGCCCGATCAGGTCCCCCAGGTCTCGGGTCACCCGTTCGGCGTACTCGCCAAAGCGTGCCGCCGTCTCCATGTTCTCCCAGCCGCCCGCCGCCGCCACCCAGCGCGGTGAAGTGAAGTGGTGGTAGGTCACCACCGGCTGCAATCCGTGGTCGTGGCAGGCCTCCAACACCCGTCGGTAGTGATCCAACGCCGCTTGCGAAAAGTGGCCCGGTTCCGGCTCGATCCGCGCCCATTCCACCGAGAAGCGATAGGCGTTGAAGCCGAGCTTTTCGAGCAGTGCCAGGTCATCCTCGTAGCGGTGGTACTGATCGCAGGCGTCGCCCGACGGATCGGCGAAAATCGTCGGCTCCACATGTTCCATCAGCCAGTAATCCGACTGGGTGTTGTTGCCCTCCACCTGGTGGGCCGATGTCGACGTGCCCCACACGAAGCCTTCAGGAAACTGGTAGCTCATGTCTTTGCTCGATTCCCGGTCGTCACATTCCGCGGGCACTAGGGTAGCGCTCCGCCCGTCCCCAAATCTTCCGCCACCCCGCTCCGGCTAGTCCACCATCCCCGAACTGATCTCGTGCTTGCCCTGCAGGCCCAGCACGTTCTTGCCTTCGTTCTGGAGCGCGTGATCGCCAATCGCCCGACGCACGAACTCCGGCACCGCCGTCACGTTCTGCCCCGGCCACAGGTCCCCGTAATAGATCGACCCAAACTGCTCGATCATCTCCCGCACCACCTCCGCGTTGTCCGCGATCAGATTCTTCGTCTCCCCCGGGTCCTTGTGCAGGTCATACAACTCGCTCTGTTCTCCCGCCGGCCGCAGGATCAGGCTCCAGTCCCGGCTGCGGATCACCCGGCCCAGCCCGTCCTGGTAGCCGCAGATAACCGACACCCGGTGTTCATCGGTCTCGCCCTCAATTAGCCCCCGCAGGCTTTCGCCCGGCAGGTCCATGTTGTTCGCCCCCAGCCCCAACAGATCCAGCATCGTCGGCAGGAAATCCTGGAACTGTGCGATCGCTGAGACCCTTCGCCCCGCATGCTCGCCCCCGGGCATCCGCACCATAAACGGCACATTCATGATCTCCCCGTACAGCCGGTCCACGCCCTTCAAGAACTTCCCGTGGTCCCCCAGCGGGAATCCGTGATCGCCCATCAGCACCACCATCGAATCGTCGTAGTAGCCCAGTTCCTCCAGCGCCCCGAAAACCCGCTCCAGCGCCCAATCCACGCTCGCCACCTCGCCGGCATACATCCCGCGCAGGAAATCGACCTCCTCCGGCGAAGCCCAGTCCGCCGCCATGCCCCCCATCGGCAGCACCAGTCGCGGGCCCTTGTAGTTCGGGTCGTTATAGACATCGAACTCCGCCGGCGGATCCCAGGGTTCATGCGGATCGAACGAATCCATCCAGAAGAACACGTTCGGATGATCCCGGTTGTCCTTCAGCCATTGGACCGTGAGATCCGCCACCTGTGGCGCGAACCACTCATCCGCCGACTTGAACACCCGTGTGTTCGTCAGGAACTGCGCCGCTCGCGCCCGCCACACTTCGTCGAAATGCGAGTTGACATAATCATCAAGGTCCAAGTCCGGCGGATGCGACTTCCACGGGTCATATTCCTGTCCCCGCACCCATTCGTAGGAGTGGAAGGCCCGGTGGTAGTTCATCCCCGGCGCCCGATAGTGATACGTATCGCTCGCGATCCCGCACACGTAGCCGTTCGGCCCCAGGATCTCCGAGATCGAGATGTCCGTATCCGCCAGCGGCGCCCACGGCCGGTTCACCAGCGTCCGGGCGCCTGTCATCAGCCCGGCCCGCGCCGGGATCGTCGGCAACGCCTCCGGGTACATGTTGTCGAACACCACCGCCTCGGCCGCGAACCGATCGATATTCGGCGTCCGGCACGCCGGGATACCATCGAACACCGGCTTCCCTTCATTGTGGAACCCGATGTGGTCCATCCTCATCGTATCGATCATCAGAACTATCAGATTCAAGATGGCGGACTCCCGGCTAGGTTTTGGACCGCCATTATGCCGTCAGCCGCCCGCGAAGGTCGCCCGGCGGTTTGGGCGCTACACTTCCCGCGCCGGGACGTGCGGGGGGGGCGACGGAATCCAGCCGGGCGTGGCAGAGCCCCCAGAAATCAAAGGCAGCCAGAGCTATGACAACCGACAGCAGCCATCTCCCCCGCTACCTCGAAGGCCTCGTGCAGTACGTCCAGAAGCCGCAGAAGACCGTCGTCGGCCTGCACTCCGGCACCTCCGCCGATGGCCCCGGAGTGGTCGTCGCCCGCATCTCGGGAATGGGCCAGGATACCGAGATCGAGGTCGTCGAGTTCGAGAGCTACGACTACGAATCTCCGCTGCGCGAGTGCATCTTCGACGTCTTTGCCCGCGAGACCGGATCCCTCGATCGCGTCGCCCAGGCCGACAATGCCATCGGCGAGTATTTCGCCGAGTGTGTGCAGCGAATCCTCAAGAAGGCCGGCATGACTACCGCCGACCTCGACCTCATAGTCTCCTCCGGCCAGGTCTGCTACCAGGTCATCGAAGGCCAGCGCGACGATCACCGCTGGCTCGGTGACGAAGCCGTCACCGCCTTCCTCGACCTCGGCGCCGGCGCCTTCATCGCCGAGCGCACCGGGGTCACCACGGTCTCAAATCTCCGCCAGCGGGACATTGCGGCCGGCGGGCTTGGCGTGCCCACGGTTTCCTACGGCGACTGGGTCATCTTCGGCCACCCCACCATCAACCGGGCATTGCACAACCTCGGCGGCATCGCCAACCCTACCGTCATCCCCGCCGGCGCCGACCTTGATGGGATGTTCGCCTTCGACTCCGGCCCCGCCAACATGATCCTCGACGCCCTCGTCGGCTGGATCACCAACGGCGAAAAGGCCTACGACGAAGGCGGCGCCATGGCCGCGCAGGGCACCGTTCACGCCGGTCTGCTCGAAGAGCTCATGTGCCATCCCTTCGTCCTCCAGACCCCGCCCAAAGGCGCCGCCCGCCAGCTATTCGGGCATGAATACTCCGCCGGAGTCCGCGATCGTGGACGCGAGCTCGGCCTCTCCGACTACGACCTCCTCGCAACCACCGCCGCCTTCACCGCCGAGTCCATTGCTCACAACTACCGCGAATTCGTCTTCCCCCGGGCCAAAGTCGACGAAATCCTCCTCGCCGGTGGCGGCGCCCAGAATGAGACCGTCTGTCGCATGATCGCCGAGCGCATGGCCCCCATCCCGGTCAGCACCACCGAAGACCTGGGCATCCCCGTCGAAGCTCGCGAAGTCCTCACCATGGTCGTCATCGGCAACGAGACCGTCCAGGGCGGCACCGGCAACGTACCCAACGCTACGGGTTCCTCAAAGCTGGTCATCGCCGGCGACATCACGCCCGGGCGGCCCGGCCGCTAGCTCATTCGGGCTAGGGCGCGCTCGCCTTCGCGGTCGAGGCCATATAGCCCACCCCCGGGCGGGTGATGATGTGGCTCGGCGCCCCCGAGCCGGTTTCGATCTTCGCTCGCAGGCGGCTCATCGCCACCCGCACCAGCAGGTTGTCGCCCACGTATTCCGGCCCCCACACCTCGGTCAGCAGTTCGTCGAACGTCAACACCCGGCCGGCGCTGGCCGACCTGGTAGGCCGCCTCCTCCGAAACCGAAGCGACCGCTTCGTCCGGCGAGCCACCCCCGGCGTACATATCAACCACACAGCATCGCCAGTGCCGTCCCCTCGCGGGCCTGGGCGGCGATGCTCTGGTGCACGCGATCCGCTAGCACGCTGGCATGCGGCAGGCCGCCTCGCGCCTCAAATCAGACCACCTGCCGGCTGTCGGTATCCGGTTGCTCAGCCAGTACCTGCGCCAGAGCCGCCGTCGCGCCCGACCGCCCCAGGGGACCGGTCAACACCAGTCGGTGCGGCTCCCGGCCCAGTGCCTCGCGCATCGCCGCCAGCCGGTTCTCCTGCGAAACCACCAGCACCGGCATACCCGGGCTCTGCGTCACCAGGGCCTCCAGCAGCGAGCAATCATCCCGGCGCGGCGAACGCAGATCGGCCGCCACCAGGTCCACGCGCTCCCGCCACAGGGCTTCCAGCGCCGGCGTCAGCCGCGGTTGGCGGCGCACAATCAGCCCCCGCCAAAGCGGTCCACTAGGTGGCCTAACAGCGCCCCACCCGATCCGCTCTCGTCGCCTACCAGCAGCACCACGAAGCGCTCTTCCGCCAACTGCTTACTCCAATTTCCGGCACGGTCGGCGCTCCCGGGGGCCAGTGGCCCGGCAACTCCGCCCCATGCCTTCGGCCCGGTGGTCGATTCCCCGTCAGGATGCCGACCGCTTGCCCTGTTCTCCTGCCTGACCACTAAATAGTGGCCCGTCGGGATTCCATCGGAGTTTCAGGCCCCGACCGGGGGCGTATCGATCCCGATACGGCAACGTTGCAATTGCGTTACGGTTGCCCCACGGTCGCGTTGGAACCCTTGCCATAACCGATTCGCGGCCCGCTCGAGCCCGAGCGTCGCCGGGGAAGCTAGGGTATCGTTCCCTCCTGTGGAAACCGAGGCCTACAAGCAACTGCGCCGCATCGAAGCGACCCACTGGTGGTACCGCACCGCGCGCGCCCAGGTCGCCCGGCTGCTCGCGCAATTCTGGCGTCCGCCGGCCGGTTCTGCCCGGGTGCTGGACGCCGGCTGCGGAACCGGCGGCACCACCGCCTGGCTGCGTCGCTACGGCGCGGTCATCGGAGTCGATCCCCACCTGGCGGCGCTGCGCGCCACCCGCGAACGCGGCATCCCGGTCGTGTGCGCTTCCGTCGCGGCGCTCCCCTTCCGGCCCGGCGCCTTCGACCTTGTCACCTCCTTCGACGTCCTCTATCACGCCAATGTCGCCAGCCCCCGCGGCTCCGCCCGCGAAATGCGCCGCGTCACCCGTCCCGGCGGGCGGCTGGTGGTGCGGGTTCCGGCCCTTGCGGTGCTCGATGGCCCACACGACCGCTTCGTCCACGGCGCGCGCCGTTTCGCGCTGGCCGGGTTCCGTGAGCAACTTTCGCTGGCCGGTTGGCGCCTCGGCTGGGCCGGCTACGTCAACGCACTGCTTGTCCTGCCTGCTCTCGTCACCCGCTGGCTGCTGCCTTCCTCCGGCGCCGGCGACCTTGAGCGCACTTCGCGGCTCGCCCCGCTCCTCTTCGCCCTTGGTTGGCTCGAGGCCCGCCTGATCGGACGCCTGCGCCTGCCTTTCGGCACCTCGATCCTGGCCATCTTCCAGAACCCGACCGGCTCCGGGACCCCGGAGTAGTGCCGGCTGGCGCGTCCGCGATGCCCCCTACCTCCCCTCCCCCACGCACGGTCGGGGGTTGGCGCGCGCGCCTGCTCAGGCTCGGCGCTACGGGCGATCGCGCCGCGCTCGGTTTCGTCCTGCTGGTCGCCCTGGCCGCCTTCGCGCCGGCCTGGGCGCGCGGTGAAGTCTTCCACGAATCCGACACCATCACCTACTACGGCCCGTTTGCCGAATACGCCGCCGGCACTCTCAGTGAAGGCGCCCTGCCGCTGTGGAATCCTTTCGTCTACATGGGGTATCCGCAATTCGCCGACGGCGAAACCGGCGTCCTCTTCCCACTTCATTTCCTGGCTCTGGCCACCGGGCAGGTCGACACGCTCCTGCTCTGGGGCCCGGTCGTGCGGGCGCTGCTCGCGGCGTTCGCGGCCTACTGGCTGGCCCGCACGCTGCGCGTCTCGCCCGCCGGCGCGGCGCTGGCCGGGCTCGCCTTCGGTCTGGGCAGCTTCTCGGTCGCCCAGCAGCACCACCTCAACGTCGCCAACTCCATCTTCGTATTGCCCGGCATGCTGGCCACCGTCGAGCGCGCCGCCATCGCCCGTACAGTCCGCGCTCGCCTGGGCTGGTTCCTCGGTGGCGGCCTGTTGTTCGCGCTGGCGCTGGTCGGGGTGCATCCCCAGATCGTCATGATCGTCGGGCTCGGTGTCCTGTTGCACGTCGCCCTCTCGCTGGTCGCCGGCCGCTGGCGGGTTTCCCTGCCCCGCCCGTCGCGACGTATCCTCTGGTTGCTCGGCGGCGGCATTGCGATGGCCCTGGTCGGGTCCGGCCTCGCCGCACTGCAGGTCGTGCCCCTCTATCAACTCATCACCGACTCTCTCCGCGGTGTCACCATCTCCGACGTCGAGGCCTCTCGTTTCGCCCTGCTGTCCTGGGCCTCGGCGCAACTGCTCTTCCCGCAGGTTCTGGGCGCCGGTGACTCCTTCTGGGGTCCCTGGAACCGCTGGGAGACCTCCCTTTACCTGGGCGCCCTGCCGTTCTGCCTGGCCGTCCTGGCGCTGGTCCACGGGCGTACCCGGGTCATGTGGGTCCTGGCCGCCGGCACGCTCGTCGCCTGGCTGCTCGCCGCCGGGCTCCACGGGCCCACCGACATTTACGACCTGCTCCGCTCCGTCCCCGGTTTCGACCGCGCCCGCGCCCCCGGCCGCTTCGTTCTGATCGTCGTCCTGAATCTGGCTCTGCTGGCCGGATTCGGTCTCGACGCCCTACGCGATCGTCGCCTTTCGTGGCGCTGGCCGGCGATTCTGACGCTGCTCCCGTTGCTGGGCTGGGTGGGCCTGTGGGCGATCAACCGCTGGATCGGCCGCGATCCCGGCACCCGCTTTGAAGTCGCCGCCTGGGCCGACGGTCTGCCGGGAAGCTCCAGCGTCGATGCGGCGCTGCCGGCCGACGACCTGGTCCTGGCCGCCACCGATCCCGGCCTAACCGCCAACTGGCTCCCGGTCGCGGCCGCGCTGCTTGCCCTGGCGATAATCACCGCCTTCCTGCGCAGCGCCCGTTTCAGGTCGTTAATCGTTCCGGTGCTCCTCCTGTGCGCCGCCGTCGAACTCAGTTTCTTCGCGGCCACCTTCCACCCGCGGATCGCCGTCACCGATGTGCTCGATCCACCGGCCCACGTCGCCGCCGCCACCGTTTCCGGCCCCTACCCCCGGACGGTCCTGCTCGGCGAGATTCTTGACGGTTCCAACTACCTGCTCGGCTCCCGCATCGCCGAGGCGTCCGGCTATGCCTCGCTGGTGCCGCGTCGCCAGGCCGCCCTGCTCGACGCCTGGTACGCCGCCCCGGCCCGTTTTTCGCGCCTCCTCGGCGCGGCGCGCGTCTTCTACTCCACCGACCCGACCCGCGGCTTCGAAGCCCGCTTTGCCGAGGCCTTCGGCGTCCGCTACTCGATCCTGCGGCCGGCGGTCGTACTGGACCCCGATTCGCCGTCCGGCGACGGGCTGATCGACCTCGCCAACCACAATGCCCCGGCTCGCATGCTGGCGATCCTCTCGCTGGAGGGTGCCACCGACATCCCCGGGGGAATCACCGTCGCGACGGTCGGCTGGCTCCGCAGCGGCGAGCTACTCGGCGCCCGGGAGCTGAAGGCCGGCGAAGACGTCTCCGAGCGCACCGGCTTCGGCGCCCTCGCCTTCCGCACCCCGGCCCATTCCGAGGCCCCCGGACCGAGCGTCGTGGTCGGCAACAACCGCGACAGCCTCTACCACCTGGTCGCCATCGATATTCCGCCTGACCCCGAACCCGACCACCTGGTTCTCAGGGCCGTCCACCCCGACGTTCGCCTCGGCATCCACGGGCTGACCCTGGTGGACACCGCCGGCCGGTCGGCCGCCGCCTGGATTCCGCAGCTGCGACCGGCCGCCGGCGAGCGCGAACTCCTGGTCGGCCAATTCGATCCCGGCGAGCGCGTCGCGCTGTTCATCCGGGCGGACCTGGCCACCGATCCCGAAGACGCCCTGGCCATCCTCCAGCGGCGCGACCCGGGCTACCCGTCCCGACCGGTCATTGAGGCCGGTGACTTCGCGCCCGGCCTCCCCGCTTCACTACTCGCCGGCACTCCCGGAACTCCCGGAACCGCGACCCTCATCGAAGACTCTCCCCTGCGTCTCACCATCGCCACCGAGTCCCCCGAAGCGGGCATCCTGGTGGTACGCGACGCCTACGACGACGGCTGGAAGGCCTATGTGGATGGAGTTGAAACGGCCGTCCTGCCCGCCGATCTGGCCAGCCGCGCGGTATCGGTTCCGGCTGGCCGTCACGAAGTCGTCCTCGAGTACGACCCCCCGGCCGTGCGCCTGGGCGCGATGATTTCGGCGGCCACGCTGGTCCTGGTACTCATTGCCGGGCTGATCCTCTGGCGCGGCCCGGCCCTCGCCCGCCGCCTGCGCGGACGCTACTAGCCGGAGTCGAACTCGTTCGTCGCCGCCATCACCGCCGCCACCTCGTCGTCGGTCAACTCCGGGAACAGCGGCAGACTAAGAACCTCCCGGCAGCAGCGCTCCGTCTGCGTCAGGCCCCCGGCCACCCGGGCTTGTTCCACGAAGGCCGCCTGCTGGTGCAACGCCCATGGGTAGTGCGCTCGCGATCCGATCCCGCGCTCGGCCAGGTGCGTCGCCAGGTCGTCCCGGCGCGGGCTCCGCACGGCATACAGGTGCCGCGCGTGTCCCGCATTGCCCTCCGGGATCCGCACCGTCCGCAACTCCGCCCCGTAGCGCGCCGCGATCTCCCGCCGGCGCTCGTTCCAGGTCTCCAGCAGCGGCAGTTTCACCCGCAGCACCGCCGCCTGCAGCTCGTCCAGCCGCGAGTTCCGCCCGGGCAGGTCCGAGCAGTATTCGGCCGCCATCCCGCCGCTGCGCAGTTGCCGCACCCGTTCCGCGATCTCCGGGTCGTCCGTCACCAACGCCCCGCCGTCCCCGTAGGCGCCCAGGTTCTTGGTCGGGTAGAACGAAAACGCCGCCACATCGCCCAGCGCCGCTGCCCGATCGCCGGCGACGCTCGCTCCGTGGGCCTGTGCCGCATCGACCACCACCGGCACCCCCGCCGCCCGCGCCACCGCTGCAATCGCGTCCACGTCAGCGGCTCGCCCGTACAGGTGCACCGGCAGAATCGCTCGGGTCTTCGGACTCAACGCCGCCTCGATCAGGGTCGCATCCAGCAGCATCGTGTCTTCATCGACATCCACGAACACCGGAGTCGCCCCGGTCGCCAGAATCGCCAGACCGGTAAACGGCGCCGTGTGCGCCACCGTGATCACCTCGTCGCCCGGCCCCGTTCCGACCGCCCGCAACGCCAGTTCAATCGCGTCCGTCCCATTGGCAACCCCCACCGCGTAATCGACCCCGCAATACGCCGCGAATTCCTCCTCGAACGCCGCCACTTCCCGGCCCAGGATGAACCACCCGCTCGCCAGGACCCGTTCGATCGCCGCGTCGACTTCATCCCGAATTGCGGC
>JASLPR010000044.1 GCA_030744875.1 Chloroflexota bacterium | reverse complement strand
CGCCGGAGTCGGAATGGCGGAGGAGGTGGGATTCGAACCCACGATCGGCTTTAAACACCGATAACCGCTTAGCAGGCGGCCGCACTAGACCAACTATGCGACTCCTCCAAGAGCCCGGCGGAGGAAACTGGCGGAGGGGGTGGGATTCGAACCCACGAACCTTTCGGTTAGTGGTTTTCAAGACCACCGCCTTAAACCACTCGGCCACCCCTCCCAAGGCTGCGTAATTATAACTCGGCGACCGGGACGGGTCGGCTTAACCGGGGCGGATGTCGCCGGCCGGGGGAGTTGGGGCGGCGGGGGGAAGCGGTTCGCCAGGGCGCAGGGCGGCGAGGATTCGGTCGGTGGTCTCCGTCAGGCCGGTGGCGCGGATTCCGACCGCCCGCGGCGCGAACGGCCGAAACCGGTCGGGATCGGTATCGGTGAAGACGGCGACCGTGGGGATCCCAACCGCGGCGCTGAGGTGGCCCGGGGCCGAGTCGTTGCCGAGAAAGCCGGCCGCATGCTGCAGCAGCCCGCCAAGCTGGCCGAAGGATGTCTGGCCGAGCAGATTGATGGGCTCGGCGGTCATGGCCGATTGGACCGCGCGGACCGACTCTTCGTCGGCTTCCTGCCCGATGAGCACGACGGCGGCGTCGAGTTCGGCGGCGAGGCGGTCGGCCGCCATCGCGAAACCGGCGGCTGACCAGCGCTTGGCGAGGCGGACCGTGCCGGGGTTCGTGCCGCCGCCGGGCGCGACGACGATCACCCGGCCACCGCCGGGATTCCACTCCTCCAGGAGGCGTCGGGCGTAGGCGAGATCGCGCATGGTGGGATAGAAGCGGGCGCGGGCGTCGCCGGTGGACAGACCGGCGGCCCGGACGACATCGAGGTAGATCTCGGCTTCGTGGCGATTGGGGAGCGGCACGGCTTTCAGAGTAAGGCCCAGGCCGCGGCCGCCAGTGTCCAGCCCGAGGCGACACTTCACCCCGGCGAGCGAGGGGAGCAAGGCCATCAGCGGGGACCGATCGAGCACGATGGCGGCGTCGAAATGCCGGCGACGCAATGCCCGGGCCAGCCCCAGGTACGCTCGCGGCCCGTAACGTCCGGGAGTGCCGACATTGCCGCAGTCGATCAATTCGTCGACATCGGGGTTGTTTTCGATTGCGACCCGCGACCACGTCCCTACGGCAACGGTGACGCGGGCTCCGGGCAACGAGCGGCGGAGGACCTCCAGCACGGGGGTCGCGAGCAGGACATCGCCGATGCTGGCCGGCTTTACTATCAGTATTTCCGGGTCTTGCCGATCTGGCAGATGGCGACCGCCGGGGGAGCGGCCGGGCAGCACGAATCCGAGGGCGCGGCAGGCGGCCGACACCAAGGCATCACGCGCCAAACGCCACCTCGTCCGCGTCGACCACGGCAAATGTCAGGCGGCCGTCGGCAGCCAGTTCGCCGTTGACGGTGGCGGTCCCCTGCCCTCGCCCGACCGGTCCGCGAATGCGGTCGATCTCGATTGCCAGGACAAGGGTATCGCCGGGACGCACCGGCCGACGGAAACGGACCCGGTCGATGCCGCCGAAGAGCACCAGCTTCCCGGTCATCGATTCCATCGACAGCAGCGCGCAGGCGCCGGCCTGGGCTAGCGCCTCGACGATCAGCACGCCGGGCATGATGGGATTTCCGGGGAAGTGGCCGGCCAGGTAGTACTCGTCGGGTCGCACGTTCTTGATGCCAACGACCTTCTGGCCGGGCTCCAAATCGGTGAGGCCGTCGAGGAGAAGGAAGGGTTCGCGATGCGGGATCAGCGCCTCGATCCCCGCGCGGTCCAGGACCAGTTCGATCTTCTCGCCCTGGTCGGTCAAAGCGCTTCGGCCAGTTCGGTCAGGCGACGGCCAGCCTGCCGCAGGCTGCCATAGAGGTCGCGGTAGATGGCGAAGTAGTGGTCGTAGCGGGCGCTGCGCTCGGTGCGCGGATCGAGCGGATCGAGCATCTGGACGCTGGCCTCCACGGCTTCAGTGACCCCTTTGAACGCACCGGCAACGACACCGCCGAGCAACGCCGCGCCGTGGGCGGGGCCCTCTTCGGCCGCGGTGCGCCAGACGGGAGCGCCGAGGATGTCGGCCTGCATCTGCCGCCACATCGGACTGCGGGCGCCGCCGCCGGTGGCTATTACGCGCTCGACGGGCAGGCCAAGATCCCGCATGAGCGTCAATGAGTCGCGCAGGGCGAACGTGACGCCCTCCATAACGGCGCGGGCGAGGTGGGCCGGGGTATGCCGTGAGGTCAATCCGACGAATGCGCCGCGGGCCGCCGGGTCCATGTGCGGCGTCCGCTCGCCGGTGAGATAGGGCAGGAACACCAGCCCCTCGGCTCCCGGCGGGGCGGTAGTGGCCCGGGCGGTGAGGAGGTCGTAGGCGTCGGCGCCGGCCGGCACGGCGGCGCCGAAGACATCGTCGAGAAGGATCTCGCGGAGCCCGCGGAGTGAAAGCCCGGCGGCGAGGCTCACGCCCAGGTAGTGGTAAGCGCCGGGGACGGAGTGGCACAGGGGATGCCGGCGGCGGTCGGGGGGGGGGGTGGGGTGTTCGCTGTAGGCAAAGACGACGCCGCTGCTGCCGACGCTGCTGCTGACCACGCCGGGCAGCACGATGCCGGTGCCGATGGCCGCGGCGGAGTTATCGCCGCCACCGGCGGCGACCGGGATGCCGGCCGGCAGGCCCAGATCGGCGGCAACGGCGGGGCTGATGCGCCCGGTGTCGTCGGGGCCCTCGAATGCGGCGGGCATCCACTCGGCCGGTATCTCGAAGGCCGACAGCAACTCCTTGGACCAGCGGCGGCGGGCGACATCGAAGAGCAGCGTGCCGGAGGCGTCGGCCACGTCGGTGGCACGCTCGCCGGTGAGCCGGAAACGCACGTAGTCCTTGGGTAGCAACACGGAACGGATGCGGGCGAAGTGGTCGGGCTCTTCGTCGCGCAGCCAGATGATCTTGGGCGCCTGGAACCCGGTGATGGCGGGATTCAGGGCGATTCGCAACAGCTCTTCACCGGCCACTGCGGTCATCCAGTCGCTCTGCGCGGCGGTGCGTTGGTCGTTCCAGAGCAGCGCCGGGCGGATGACCTGGTCTTGCTCGTCAAGGAACACTGAGCCGTGCATCTGGCCGGTCATGCCGATCCCACGGACCTCGCCGATGTCAATCCGGGTAGCGAGTTCACGGGCCGCGGTCCGGACGGCCAACCACCATTCGTTGGGGTCTTGCTCGCTCCAGCCGGGCCGGGGAGTTTGCATGGTGTGGGCGCCGTCGCCGGTGGCGACCAGGCTACCGGTGTCGTCGACCGCAACGACTCGACTGCTTTGCGTCCCGACATCAATCCCGATGTAGTAAGCCATGCAATGCTCCCGTCGGTTGCGATCCGGACTGAAATTGTAGTCTCCGCGGCCCGGGCCAATAGAATCGCCGGAGCGAATGCTTCCCTACTGGAGATGGTAATTGGCAGTGCCGGAAGCCGGTGAAGAATCCCGGCCCTTTGACCTGATCGCTCTGGATGTCGACGGCACGATCCTACCGGACAGCAAGGCGCTGCCGGAGGAAACGCGGGCGGCGATCCACGCGGTGGCGGAGCGGGGAGCGACGATTGTGATCGCGACCGGGCGGCGCTGGCGGACGGCGATGGACGTAATCGAGCCGCTAGGTGCCGGCGACTACCTGATCCAGAGCAGCGGCGCGGTGGTGCGGCGGGTGGCGACGGCGGAGATATTGCTAGAACGATTCATCCCAGGGGCAATCGCGCGGCCGGTGGTGGAGATGGGCCGGGCTCACGGGATCACCGGCGTCTGGTACGACATGCCCGGCCGGACTCGCAAGCTGCACGTGTTCGGCAGCCTGCAGGAGGTGGAGTCTTTGCGGCGGTATGCGTCTCGCAACCTCGCTGCCTTCGTGGAGACCGAGATTTTCGATGGGCTGGCCGATGCGATGGAATTGGTATTCTTCGGTGAAGAGGATCGCCTGCGGGCGTTCCAGGTTGAACTGGAGAGTCGGTACGCTGGCAAGGTGCGCACGATGCCGTGGACGAACTATGCGTTTGCGAGCCTGGTTCTGGAGGTGGTGGATCACGATGTGTCGAAAGGCGCGGCGTTGGAGTGGTTGGCCAAACGGCTGGGAGTTGTCCGGGAACGGGTACTGGCGATCGGTGATGACGTGAACGACAAGGAGATGATCCGGTGGGCCGGCCAAGGGGTTGCGATGGGCAACGCGAGCCAACCGATACTGGACGCGGCGGACGAGATTATCGGCCCGGTGGAGGACGAGGGGCTGGCCACGTATCTCCGCCGCACTTTCTAGAGGCCCACAGCGATTGCGCCCGTCTTAAGATGCGCCGATCCAACCGAGATCGAAGGTGGCAGGCCGGGGAATTGACGGGCCAGGCCGGTTCTGTAACTCGAGGTATCGGAGGTTCGTAGTAGGCTCCAAGTATGGTGGCGGAGGCGAGCCTGCGGATGGCCGGAGCGGGGCTGCAATATGCAGGTTGGCGGCGGCCCTGGCGCGCGGTGATCAACTTGGCCGCTGACGGGAGGCGTTCATGATTTGCGATAGCCCTCGTCAACCTAATAAGATGCGTCGGTTTGTGGGATTCCTACAACTCTGGGGGACATATTGGAGATTGCCTCGATCAGCGAGGCTGAATGGGTTCGGTTATCCGAAGTCATCGCGCACCTCTGGGTGCTATCAGGTTTACTGATTGGTGCCGGACTGTCGTACATCCTGGCGCACGGTTTCATCGCATCGCTGGCTCTGACCGGCGATGTTGACGAGGGAGCCGCCCGCCGTGTCCGCATGCCCCTCTACGCGATCGCCCTGCTGACGTTTGTGGCGGCGGTAGCCGTGGGAGTGAAGGGACTGGTGCTGGCTATCGAGATTCTGCCCGAAATCTTCCCAAGGATGATTATCTGAACTGATGGGAGTCCTGCGCGGCCTCTTGCCCCGGCTCACTCGCCGACAGATGGCGCTTATCGGCATCCCGCTGACCCTCGGGGGGTTGGCGACGGCCGGGGCGGTGGCGGTGTTGATTTTCCTGGGCGCCTCTGGAGGAACCATCAGGCCGGCGCCGGTGCAGCCGATCGCTTATGACCACGCGGTCCACGCGGGCGACAATGCGATCCCCTGCGAGTTTTGCCACCGCGGGGTGAGCACCGGAGCGGTGGCCACGATCCCGTCGGTGGAACAGTGCATGTACTGCCACGCGGTAGTCGGGCAGGATCTGCCCGGGGTCCTGCGACTGGCCGCCAAGTGGGAGGCCCAGGAACCGATTGAGTGGACGCGGGTCCATCGACTGCCCGACCACGTGCGTTTTGTGCACGTGACACACATCGACGCGAACATCCCCTGCGAGACATGCCATGGAGATGTGGAAACCTTTGCGGTAATGAAGCAGGTGAATGCGCTGAATATGGGTGAGTGCATGGGCTGTCACCGGGATACGACCAACCAGCCGGCCTCGAGTGCGTCTCCCTCAGGTAACGCGGTGTTGAAATCCAGCGCCTCGCTGGACTGCGCGGTATGCCACCGATGATCGAAGGTACCTCTTGATGCACCTGGGACGACGCAAGTTCCTGGCCGGGGTCGCCGGCACGGCCGGCGGCGTGGTGATCGTCGGATGCGCCGCACCGGAACGTGAGTCACGGGTGCAGAGTTTTGTGCTGGCCCCGGAGCACTCGTTGCCCGGCGACAGTGTCTGGTTCGCGACGGCGGATGCGCATTCCAACGTCGGTAACAGCGTGGTGGTGCGGACGGTGGACGGACGGGCGAAGAAGGTGGAGGGTAATCCGGCCTTTCCGATTAACCAGGGCAAGACGGACGTGCGGGCGCAGGCGGCGGTGCAGTCGCTGTATCACCCGGACCGCATCAAGACGCCGATGATTCCGGCCGGCAAACGCGGCGATGGCCGTTATGAAGAGATCATCTGGGAGCGGGCGCTGGACATGCTGGGCGCGGCGATCGGCCCGGCCGGCAGCTTCCACCTGGTAACGTCGCGACTGACCGGCACCGAGGCGCGGGTGGCGGGCGCGTTCGCGGACCTGGTCGGCGGTGACCACCTAGTGTACGAACCGATTGAGAATGGCACCTTCCAGGCCGCCGTAAAGAAGATTCTCGGGGTCGACAACACGCCGCACTTCGACATCGCGAACGCCGGCACGGTGCTGTCGTTCGGGGCCGACTTCGTGGGTACCTGGGGATCGTCGGTGATGTATAGCCAAGCGTACAGTCGCATGCGCGGCGGGAATCGCGGACGGCTGACCCAGCTTGAAACGCGAATGTCGATGACCGGAGCGAGTGCGGATAATTGGATCTATGTCAAGCCGGGCCAGGAGGGTGCGCTGGCGCTCAGCATCGCGCAGGTCATTGTGGCGGAGGCGCTGGTGCACTTCGACGTGTGGCGGGATGTGGTGGAGGCAATCGGCGGGGTGGACGTACTGAACCAGTACGCGCCGGACGTGGTAGCCGAGCGCACCGGCGTTACGGTGACGACGGTGCAGGAAATCGCGCGGGAATTCGTGGATCGCCAGCCGGGCGTGGCTTTTGCCGGCGGGCCGGCGCTGGCGCAGACCAACGGGCTGGACAACGGCGCGGCGGTGCTGTTCCTTAATCTCGTTGTGGGCAACCTGGATAAGGCCGGCGGCGTGCTGGCGAACCCGATGGCCCCGGCTCATATCCCGGCTCCCCTACCGGAGACGCCCTTCGCCGGGTGGCGCTCCTACACCGACGACTTGGCCGCCGGGACGGTGCCGGATGTGCTCTTCGTCTATGACGCCGATCCCGCCTACGGTATTCCGGGAAACCCGGGCTTCGCCGATGCGATCGCTGAAGTCCCGTTTGTGGTGGGCATGTCGAGCTTTATGAACGAAACCGTCGGGCTGGCGGACCTGATTCTGCCGGCGACCCACCCGTTCGAAGCGTGGGGAGATTTCACCGCCGATCCGGGTCCGGGCACCCAGGTGGTTGGCTTCCAACAGCCGGTGACAACCCCGTGGAATGACGCGCGCAGCTTTGGTGATGTCCTGCTGACGCTGGCTCCGGAAATCAAGGGCGAGGGCGCGCTGCCCTGGGCCAGTATGCACGAGGCGGTGCGGGCGGGGGCCGAGAAGCTGTTTGGCATGGAGGAGACCGGGGCGGCCTTTGACGCGAGCTGGGTGGAGTTGCTCCGTCGCGGCGGCGCCTGGGAGCAGGCGGCCGACGTATCGGAGTTCGCGGCGCTGCCCGATTGGGACGCGACGGCGCTGGCCGGCCCCGAATTCGCGGGCGACGCCGGGAGCTTCAACTTCCACCTGATCCCATTTGCGACGATCGCGATCGGCGCCGGTAATGAATCGGAAAGCCCGTGGCTGCAATCGGTGGGCGACCCGTTGACGACGGTGACGTGGACTTCGTGGGCGGAATTGAACCCGGAGACGGCGGCCGAACTGGGCGTGGGCACGGGGGATGTGGTGGCGATTGACGCGCGGCACGGAACTATCGAAGTGCCGGTGTTCGTGTCGCCGGTGACGCCGCCGGATGTGGTGGCGGTGCCGATTGGCCGCGGCCGCAACTTTGGCGGACGCTGGCGCCGCGACCGCGGCGAGAATATTTTTTCCGTTCTTGATCCCATGACCGATACCGGGACCGGGAGCTTGGCGTGGGCTTCGACGAGGGCAAGGGTTCGCAGCGTGGATCGAAAGATTGCGATGCCGACCCTTGAGAGGGTAGAGGAACCGCGGAACGACGTAGAAGAACCGGTTCTGGAGGTAGAGGGTGAGTAACCCGCACGAGACAGCGGCGCTGGCCGCAACGTTGGAGGGCAACGGCGCTCTGATTGGTGAAGATGAAGGCGGCTCGGACGGGCACCGATGGGGAATGGTGGTGGATGCGGACCTGTGCACCGGTTGCCAGGCCTGCGTGGTGTCGTGCTACGCGGAGAACAACATCGCGATCAGCGAAGAAGACCGGATAACGGGGGGGCGGGCGAAGACCTGGATCCGGATCGAGCGCTACTGGGAGGGTGAATTCCCCCACGCGAAGGCGCGATTCGTACCGGTGCTGTGCCAGCACTGTGATAACGCCGGCTGCGAGACGGTGTGCCCGGTCTGGGCGACCTACCACAATGACGAAGGCCTGAATGTGCAGGTCTACAACCGCTGCGTGGGCACCCGGTTCTGCGCCAACGGCTGCGTCTACTCGGCACGCTATTTCAATTTCTGGGACGCCGAGTGGCCGACCCCACTGGATTACCAGCTGAACCCGGATGTCACGGTGCGCACCAAGGGAATCATCGAGAAATGCACGTTCTGCGTGCAGCGCATCCAGCGCGCGAAGACCGAGGCCAATCGCGATAACCGCGAGCTGGCGGACGGCGACGTGCAGCCGGCCTGCGTGCAGTCGTGCCCGACGAGCGCCCTGGTGTTCGGCGACTTGCACGACGCGGAAAGCCAGGTCGCGCAGGCCGTCCACTCGGAACGTGGCTTCCGGCTACTTGAGAACTCCGGTTTCGAGCCGGCGGTGACCTACCTGGCCAAGATCGACCCCCACGCGAAGGAGGCGACGACCGCGCATGAGTAGTCCTGAGCGCGCGGCGCTGGACATGTCGCTGCGGCCGGCCTACCGGCCGCAGCCGCTGGGCATCAGTTGGGCCAATGGCATTGTGATCGTGCTGATATTGCTGGCCATCGGCGGTATCGGGGCCTACGTGGTCAAGATCGCCGGCGACGGCGGCCGGTCGTCCTGGGCGTATCCGACGGTCGTGCTGATGGTGTTCATTTCGTTCGTGGCGGCGTCCCCGTTGATCGCCTACGCCTCGCGCGCGGCGCGCGGCTACTGGGGACTGCCGAGCCGGCGCATCGCCGAGCTGTTTGTAGTCCCGTCGCTGCTGAGCATGGCCCTGTTTATCCCGATCATGATTACTATTCCGCCGCTGGAGGGCCGGGCCAATCTGTGGTTCGGGTTCAGCTGGGGGGCACCATTCCTGACCGACGCGCTGGCCCTGGGGATGATGCTGTTCTCTGGATTGGCGCTCCTGTGGTTGGGAGTAATCCCGGACGTGGCGGCGACGGCCGGCGACCTGGGCAAACTGCCAAAGTGGCGGCGAATGCTGCTGCTGAACTGGAAAGGCTCGCAGCGCAATTGGAAGACGGTGCGGGTGGGGACAAAGATGTTGAGTGCGCTGTACCTGATGTCCTACGTGTTCGTGGCGATGCTGCTGACGACCGACCTTGGGCAGAGTCTGCTGCCCGGCTGGCGCTCGGGAATCTTTCCGGCCTACCACGCGATCAGCGGCATTCAGGCCGGGATCGCGGTGATTATTGTGGTGAGCTGGCTAGTCAAGCGGTTCTCGCCGGAGGCCGGTCAATTCATCGGCAATGAGCAGGCGCTGAACCTGGGCAAGTTGCTCATGGGGCTGACATTGCTGTGGTTCTACTTCTTCTGGTCTGATTTCATTCTTGTCTGGTACGGGCGCTCGCCGACCGAGGTGGCGGTGGCGCAGGTCAACATGGCGTCGGTGTACCTGGTGCCGTTCCTGATCGGCGTGTTCTGCCAGCTGCTTATCCCGATCGCGTTCCTAGTGTTTAACGGGGTGCGGCGGAATCTGGGCCGGCTGGCGCCGGTAGCGCTGATCATCATTATCGGGCAGGTCTCCGACCGGGCGCGGTTGTTCGTGCCAGCGATGACCAGCGAGGACCCGTTTGCCCACCGTTTCCAGGAACTGCCCGGGGCGGTGGGACCGGACGTGGTTGATATCGTGTTCATGGTGGGGTGGTTCGCACTGGCGGCGCTTATGTACATCTGGGCAGCCCGCCGATTCCCGATCCACTCGGGCTGGGAAATGCGCGAGGGCGCGATGCTGCGCGAAGAGCGCACATATATGCGGACCGAAGTCCTCGTACTAGGAAAGCCTGACTGATGACGAAACGCATTTCGCTGGAGACAGAATGCAAGAACCGGTAACCGTAAACGACCAAACCGCGGATCGCGAACTGCTTGATTTCGTGATGCGGACGCCGAAGTGGTTCTTCGGCTCCAGCTTCGCGCTGGCGACGGGCGTGCTGGCGGGCCTGCTGGTCTTTTTGACGATGCTCAACTGGGGCCTGCAGTTCCTGGGCTACAGCCACCCGGTGTATTGGGGATTCTTGATCGTGAACTTTGTGTTCTGGATCGGGATCAGCCACGCCGGGGTGATGATTTCGGCGATTCTGCGGATTGCCCAGGCGGAATGGCGCCGGCCGGTGACCCGGGCGGCGGAGATCGTGACTGTCTTCTCGCTGATCACAGCGCTGATTTTCCCGATCATCCACAGCGGCCGTCCCTGGCGGACGCTCTACTGGGCGTTCCCGTATGACTGGATGCGCGGCATGTGGCCGAATCCGCGTTCACCGCTGGTCTGGGACCCGGCGGCGATCATGACTTACTTGACTTC